>JAHWJF010000086.1 GCA_019348515.1 Chloroflexota bacterium
CTGCCTTCATTCATCCAGGGTGAGCCCGCGGACCGGCATGCGCAGCGGTTGCGCGACTTCGCGCGGCACGCGGAAGAGCTGGAGTTCGACTCGCTCTGGATCACCGACCACATCGTTACCGCGCACCGGTTCTACAGCGTGAGCTGGCTCGACTCTTTGATGACGCTGTCGCACGTCGCGGCGATCACCGAGCGGGTCCGCCTCGGCACCTCGATCCTCATCTTGCCGGTGCGCACACCGGCGATCCTGGCCAAGGAGATCGCGACCCTTGAGTACCTCTCGGGAAACCGGTACATCTTTGGCATCGGCACCGGCTGGTACGGACCGGAGTTCGAAGCCTGCGGGGTGCGCAAGCCGGAACGAGGCGGGCGCACCGACGAGGTCCTGGCGGCCACGATGGCACTTTTCGAAGGGCCGAACGTTGACTTCAACGGGCGGTACTACCACCTCGACGGGGTGACGGTCGAGCCGCATCTCGACCCACTGCCGCCGGTCTGGGTGGCTGGTGGCAGCCAGCTTCCGCACGAGCAGTCGCCGGAACGGCCGGAAATGCACCCGAATGTGCTGCGCCGCATCATCGAGTCAGACGGCTGGATCGCGCGAACAACCGCCCCGCCGGAGCTCATCGCGTCTGATCTGGCGCTGATCCTGGAAGCGCGACGGGAGGCGGGGGTGAGCAAACCGTTCACCATCGCCCAGGAGAACTTCGTCTGGATCGAGGAAGGAGACAACCGTGACGCGGTGATCGCCGAACAACAGCGCCGCTTCTCGGCGGTGGTCAGTGCCGAGCGCCCCTGGGACTACCTGGCGTCAGTCTATATCGTGGGAACGATTGACGACATCCAACGACAGATCCAGACCCGCGTCGACATGGGGATCGAATACATGATGCTCCACACCCTAACGCCAGACCTGGAGCAGCTTGACCTGTTCGCAAAGCACATCGTGAAGCCATTCGCTAATGCGACGGCGAACCGTTAGTAGGCCCACGAACAATCAACTCGCCGGTTGGCACCTGAGGCGTCGTTCGGTCGGACTATGCTGACACCGGGCTATACTTCGTGGAATGCGACGTATCATAAGAACAACCGAGGAACGTGTCCCGCCAAGCAGGACGCCCCGTAGGAGCTATGTCACCTGATGGACCCCGGCGCGGTCCAGGGCGTTGCTCGCCTGGTCGGCGATAACGTCGAGCGCGTTGTCGTGGGCAAGCGGCACGAGGTCCTCCTCGTGCTCGTTGCCTTGTTGTGCCGTGGTCACGTGCTCATCGAGGATGTTCCCGGTGTTGGTAAGACCGTGTTGGCCAAGGCCGTCGCGCGTTCCATCGGCTGCACGTTCAAGCGCATCCAGTTCACTCCCGACCTCCTCCCCAGCGATGTAACCGGGGTGAACGTCTTCAACCAGCAGAGTGGGCGCTTCGAATACCGGCCCGGTCCGGTCGTCGCCCAGCTCGTCCTCGCCGACGAGATCAATCGCGCCACGCCGAAGACCCAGGCCGCCTTGCTGGAAGCGATGGAAGAGGGACAGGTCACCGTCGACGGTGTGACCCATCAGCTTCCCGATCCCTTCGTCGTCCTCGCTACCGAGAACCCGATCGAGTATGAGGGGACATTCCCGCTCCCCGAGGCCCAACTCGACCGCTTCCTGATCCGCATGTCGATGGGGTATCCGGGCCGGGCCGGGGAGCTCGAAATGCTCGAGCGGCAACATCGAACGCATCCCCTCGACAGTCTCCAACAGTCTGCACGACTCGAGGACCTCGTTCGCGCCCAGGCCGCGATCAAAGAGGTCCACGTCGCCTCTGCTGTTCGGGAATACATCGTCACTCTGGTCGAAGTCACGCGCAAGCACGACGACGTCTACCTGGGGGCCTCGCCGCGAGGATCGCTGGCGCTCTACAACGCGACGAGGGCCTGGGCTGCGCTCCACGGGCGCGACTTTGTGACTCCCGACGACGTCAAGATGCTTGCCGAGGCCACGCTTGCCCACCGGATCATCGTCAATCCGGCCGCCCGGATCAAAAACGTCGACAGCCGCGTTGTGATTGGTGATGTCCTCGCCATGGTGCCGGTCCCCGGAGCGCAACCGGTGAGTCCCGCTGGCCGTGGCTGGGGATCGCGTAAGCCGGGACCCTAGGGCGACGATACCCGTGAACGGTCTCAAGGTTATCTTCCTGATCGTGGCGGTCCTCGTGATTGGCCAGATCACGGATTGGGGCATCACCGATCACTTGGCCGTGGCGCTGTTCGTCATCCTGGTCGCCGCATGGATCTGGACGCGGCTCAGCCTCCGCGGCATCTCCGTGGTGCGAAGGGCGGGAGCCGACCGGGCACAAGTTGGACAATCGTTACGGGAAACGCTTGCTGTACGAAATGGCGGCCGCATCAGCAAACTGTGGATCGAACTGATGGATCGCTCGACCCTGCCGGGCCACGATCCTGGCCGCGTCGTCACCGTCCCCGGCCGCTCCGCCGTGGAATGGGACACGCACACGGTCTGCGTGCGTCGCGGACGATTCCACCTGGGACCGGTCGAGCTTCGTTCCGGAGACCCCCTGGGGATATTCACGAGCCGGACCGAGTTTTCGGAAACACCGGAAGTGATCGTCTACCCCGCCGTTGTCGAGTTGCGCGAGGTCGGTATCCCGGAGGGCGCCCTTTCCGGCGGCATCGCTTTGGAACGGCGCACTCCTTACGTAACGCCGAATGTTGCGGGGGTGCGTGACTACACACCCGGCGACGGGTTCAATCGGATCTCGTGGTCGGCGACCGCGCGGCTCGGCCGGCTGATGGTCAAGGAGTTCGACCAGGATCCCACCGCCGATGTCTGGATCGTCCTCGACCTTCACCAGGCTCCCCACCGCCCCGCCACCCGTCCCGTGAACTGGGTCCCTGACGACCGCGGTCAATGGCCAACAGAAGCATGGCTCGACTCAACCGAGGAGTACGCAGTCACTGTCGCCGCGTCACTAGGGGGACGGTTCCTGCAAGAGGGCCGCAACGTCGGGTTGATCGCTTCAGGGGCGCACCTGGAGACGATTCCTTCCGATCGCTCGGATCGTCAGTTGGTCAAGATCCTGGAGAGCCTGGCCGTTGTCCGTGCTGATGGCGCCGTCCCACTCGCGGAACTGCTCGTGGCGGAGGGCCGGCGCCTGGGGCGGCACGATTTCATGACCGTCATCACTCCATCTCTTGACGAACGATGGGTCGCGGCGCTGGCGGAGGTCGCCCAGCGCGGAGTGGGCGTTTCGGCGGTCCTCATTGAGCCCGAGACGTTTGGCTCCGGCCCGTCGTCGTTGCTGATCGTCAGCGCCCTCGCCGCCGCGGGCATTCCTGCCCATCTGGTCAAGTACGGCGAGCCCATCGCCAGAGCATTCGCCGGGCCGGCCGTCACCATCCTGCGAGGCGCACGTGGCTAGCCTCGCTCATCCCATTCCCACCCCGCACTCTGGGCGCTGGTCCTTGGCGCGGGCCGCGCGCGGGCTCACCCCGGCTGAGGGCTGGGTGAGCGTCATCCTCCTTGGCATCATCCTGCTCTCTACGGCGTGGACCGTCGCTCGCACCGACGTCGCTCCGGATAGCGTCAGCATGGCCCTCCTCGCCATTGGCGGGCTGTTTATCGGACTCATCCTGGCCAAGGTGAGCACACCCGATCTGCTTGCACACCTGTTTGCCATTCTCAGTGGTGTCTTTGGCTCATTAGTCCTCGCCATCGAACGGATGCCACTGGCCGACGGCGGCCGACTCTCGCGGCTGAGCGCAATGGGTGATCTAGGAGTGCAATGGATCGCCCAGGCCCAGGCTGGCGAACCGCTCGACGATCCACGCTTGCTGGCCATCATGTTGGGCGCCGCCGTCTGGCTCGTCTCCTACACATCGGCATGGGTGTTGTTCCGGCGCGGGTGGGTGACGACCGCGCTCGCACTGCCCATCGTGATCGCGCTCGCCAACCTCGGTTATGCCCCCGAGGAAGGCACGCTACCGCTCCTGGTGATGGTCGTCGCTGGAACGATCCTCGCCGCCCGGCATGCTGCCTACCGGCGGGAGGTCGAGTGGTCCCGCCTCCAATTGCCGTACCCGCGCCGAACGGCTCCCAGCTTCCTTTTGGGGGGAATCGCCATCGCGGTGCTAGTCGCGACTCTCGCCTGGACACTGCCGCTCTCGACGCGGGACTCCCTCTTTGGCGAAGCCTGGGAACGTATCAGCGCACCGCTCGAAGAGGTCGCCGACCGCTGGAACGAGCTGGTATCCCAGTTCAGCGGGCCGGGCGATGAGAGTGGCGGCTCCTACTCCGCGTTCGGCGAGAGCTTCCGCCTGGGCGGTCATTTGGAGCTCACCGACGATCCCGTCATGCTGCTGCAACCATCCGGGGGCGCGATGCGTCCGCCGTATCTGGCCGGTCAGCGCTACGACGAGTACAACGGGCATGGCTGGGCGACGACGGTCGACGACACGTTTGAGGCGATTGACTCCGACGGACGCCGCTACTCGTCGCGGATGAGCTTTTTCCGCGGACAAGGCGTGCACCTCTCACGGGAGGTCACGGCCGATCGCTCCCAGGTCGAGGCGGAAATGACGGTCATCCGGCCTAAGGGCGATCTCATCTTCACGCTCGATACTTATCTCGCCGCCGACCGGCGCACGAACGTGCAACTCTCTTGGCGCCAGCTCGAGAACCAATCATTTCCGTTGGCGGACGGCGAGCTGACGGCTCTCCCGCAGGATCTCCGGCGGATCGCCGCGCTCGTCGCCCGAGGGAGCTACACACCGCCATCCAGCGGAGGGATCAGCGCCGACTCACCCCTCCCTCTGGACCCCACCCTAGCCGCGGAGATTCAGGCCGAGCGCGACGCGCTCTTGACCCGCTTTCTGGACGTGGGCTGGGAAATCGGCCCGGCCGGACGGGCCCAGGCACTTCGAGTCTCAGGACAGATGCCCATTTACGATGACGTCGAGGCGGTCTTCAGCCAGGACGATGTCGCCGAGGGTGACGCCTACGCGGTTACCGGCCTGACCAGCACCGCGGGTCCCGACCAGCTCCGAGCCGCCGGCGATGACTATCCGACCTGGGTGACGGACCGTTACCTAGGGTTGCCCGAGACCATCACGGACCGAACTCGAGACCTGGCAAGTCAGCTCGCCGCGGGGCAATCGAACGCCTTCGATACCGCCGTCGCCGTCGAGGAGTATGTCCGCTCGACGATCGCCTACAACGAGAATATCGACGCACCGCCGGACAACCAGGACGTCGTGGATTACGTGCTCTTCGAGAGCCAGGAGGGGTACTGCGAGTACTACGCCTCGGCGATGGCGGTGCTGCTTCGGGCCGAGGGTATTCCATCGCGAGTCGTTGGCGGCTACTTCCCGGCTCCATACGACGCGAACGAGGGCGGCCACCTCTACCGCGAAAAGAACGCGCATTTATGGGTCGAGGTCTTCTTCCCGAACTACGGCTGGATTCCGTTCGAGCCGACCGCGAATCGGGAGCAACTCGACTACGGCGATCTCGGCGCCCCGGCGCAAGAGCCGGCGCTGCCAACTCCCGTGCCGACGCCTCCTCCGGTCGTCGCTGAACCAACGCCGCCTCCGGTCGCGGAAACGCCCCAGCAACAACCTCCTTTCGCGCCGGCCGATCTCCTTTCCGACCCGGCACGGCTTGCGGGCTGGGTCGCGCTCGCGGTGGCCGCGGTGGTCGCCATCGGTGCACTTGCCGTGACAGCCTCCTGGTTCATCGGCCTCCGTGGGCTCTCGCCCGTCTCCAGCCTGTACGCCCGCGCCTTGCGCGCGGGGACCTGGCTGGGAGTGCCGCCCAGGGTGTCGCTAACGCCGCACGAGTACGCCGATCGGGTCGGCCGCGTCATGCCGTCGGCCCAAGGTCCGGCCCGCGTCGTCGCCGAGCTCTACACGCAAGAGCGCTACGCCGGACGCCGGCCAGACGGTGACGCCTTGCGGGCTGGCCGCACCGCCTGGCGCGATCTGCGCGGGATCGCGATGGGATCGCTCCTGCGGCGGAATCGAGGTGGCCGGAAATGGTGACGACTCCGGCGGAACTACCGCCGCGTCCAGTTCTCGTGGCCGGCGCCATCAATACCGATCTCGTGGCCCGCGTCGCGAAGGCGCCGGACGCCGGCGAGACGGTGACCGGCTCAACCTTTGCCATCTTCGGCGGCGGTAAAGGGGCCAATCAGGCCATTGCCGCGGCCCGTTCCGGCGCACCGACGGCGATGTTCGGCGCGCTCGGTGACGACGATTTTGGCCGCCAGCGCCGTGCTGACCTGGAAGGCGAAGGGATCGACACCGGGTCCGTCGCCCGCAGCACGATCGCCGCATCTGGCGTCGCGCTCATCGTCGTCGAAGAGGAGACTGGGCAGAACCGGATCTCCTACGTTCCGGGAGCGACGATGACGCTCACCCCCGAGCAAGCCCAGGATGCCGTCGATCGTGTCAAGCCCGCGATCGTGATGACCACGCTCGAACCGCCGCCGGAAACCATCGACGCGCTCCTGAATGCCGGCAACAAGATCGGCGCATCCATCGTATTGAACGCGACCCCAGAGGCGATCGGCGCGAGACCGCTTCTCGGACGCACAGCCGTCCTGGTGGTCAATGAAACCGAGGCGGAAGACCTTCTCGGCTATGCCGTCTCCGCCGCCAACGGAGAAAAGGCCGCCCTGGCACTTTCAACACTCGGTCCAGCGACGGCCGTCGTGACCCTCGGGGCTGCCGGGGCCGCGGTTGCGCACGATGGCAAAGCGGCGTCACTCCCGGCGCCACGGGTTGACGTCGTCGACACCACCGGTGCCGGCGATGCGTTCTGCGGCGCGTTTGCGGCCGAGCTGGCCCGGGGCGCGGATCCATTCACCGCAGCGCGGATTGGTGTCGTGGCCGGCTCACTGGCGACGACCGTCCCCGGCGCGTACCCCGGCATCCCCCGCCGTGACGCGGTTGAACAGTTGCTGGCTAGAGCCTGATTGATACGGAATCGAAGTGATCCAGTGCTGGGTGGCGGGGGAGAGGCATCTCGCTGCCGAGTCAGCGTTATCGAAGGTTCCGAAGATTCCGAAGGCTAGGAGAGGCAGAGAGGGGAGTCGGGTTCCAGATCAACGAGAGAACCGCACCACCAGGCCGAGTTGTTCGGCGACTGTTTGTAGGCGGTTGTCGCGCGTCCACAACGATGCGCCCAACGTCAGCCGCACGGCAGCTAACAGGTGAACGTCCAAGTAGCCGATGCCAACTCCGAACAATTCGTGCCGATCAATGAACTGCACGACTTCATAGTCTGTGACGACCCCGGCCTGGGGCATTTTCTGCAGAACAGGCAACACTGTTTGGCGTTGCCGCAAGCGGCCGAGGGCAAGCTCTCCGATGACAAATGGGTGGACGATCACGCGCCCGTTCTCGAGGAGACCAACACGTGCCTCGTCACCCGCCCGGAGGTGATCTACTCAGATCGACGTGTCGACGATGATCACGCGGAATCGGGTCGTCGCCTTGGCGCCACGTTCAACTCGGGCTCGGTGCCTCCCAAGAGAGCCAGCCGCCGAGCGCTTTCCCGCTCAAGTAACGCCTTTAGCGCCTCGCGCACAAGGGCAGACTTATTTCTCAGGCCGGTAATGGCCTGCGCCTCGGCCAGCAATACATCATCAATCGCGAGTGTGGTGCGCACGGCTTCATCCCTTCCACTCATTAGCACGATAAGATCATCAAATGATGACGATTTTTTGTGCCAGGAAGCGTGGCGCTTCACGAGTGGTATGTCAGTAGACCAAGACGCAAGACAGAAATCAGATGTCGTAGTCTTAGATCCGGGTAGCACCAACGTGAGATTCGGAAATCCCTGCGCAAGCGCTGTGGCGGAAGGGGAGGGATTCGAACCCTCGAGGCGTGTTACCGCCTACGCGATTTCCAGTCGCGCGCACTAGGCCAGGCTATGCGACCCTTCCGAGTTGGCTATCAGCTATCAGCTATCGGCTATTAGAACGGACCGTAAGCTAGCAGCCGATACGGCGGAGAGGGTGGGATTCGAACCCACGGAGGCTCATCACCTCACCGCTTTTCGAGAGCGGCACCTTCAACCACTCGGACACCTCTCCAAACCCATGAAGTATACCAACGCCGTCCGATGAGATGACGGCGAAATCGCCCTACGGACGCGAAAACCGCCCGGCGGAGACCGGGCGGTGAGTGATGGTACGCCTGGCAGGATTCGAACCTGCGGCCTTTGGGTCCGCAACCCAACGCTCTATCCCCTGAGCTACAGGCGCGTATCACTCATTTTACACCAGAACGGTAACGACCCGTAGTGGTGGGCCGTCTGGGGCGGGAAGGGAGGGATTCGAACCCTCGGAGCGCATTTTCTACGCTCAACCGCTTAGCAGGCGGCCCCATTCGACCACTCTGGCACCTCCCCAGGCGGGTCTGTCCACGTCTCGCGCAGGGCACCGCGTGCACAGATTCCAGACTGAAAAGTTTACCACGAGGCCGACTACGCGCCGCTGTCTCGGGGTCGTCGGGGTCGATCAGGCCGGTGAAAGCCCCCAGGTCGAGCCTCCTCCGCTGGCCCGCTGGCGTTGGCCAGCGGGCACGCACCGTTTAGCTGGGCCTGCGAGAGAAGGCGGAACACGGAATCGCGACGCCTGCTCATATGCGTAGGCCATGCCGATCAGGTCAGCGTCCTGGCGCGAGCGTCCAATGAAGGTGACCGAGAACGGCGCTCCACCGGGATAGAGCCCGGCTGGTACCGCGATCGCGGGGAAACCGGCGAATGGGTAGATCAGCGATTGCAGCGTGTCGATCCCCGCCAGGGCGTCAAGCTCGTCCGCGTCCAGCAAATCGGCGAGGTAATCCCGAGCCTGCTGCCGGTTGGCCCGCGAAATCTCTCGCACCTCCCGCTCGCTGAGCGGGCTCCACAGGCAGTCGCGGAGACGGTCCTGCCCCCATGGCGCGTAGCGGCCGGGGTTCTCGTCATTGAACGCGATCACGTCGGCGAGCGAGCGTACGGGCGCATCAGTCGCCGCCAGATAGGCGTTGACCCCTTCCCGCATCCCCCAGTTCCACTCTGGCACAAAACCAGGGCCGGAGAAGTCGAACGGCGCTGGCCGGACGACGACAACCGTGGCTCCCGCCTCCTCCATCGCGCGCACCGCGTCCGTAAACCCAGTGTTCGCGATGATCCACTCGTCGTCGGCCGGGCCGGTCAGCTCGATCCCGATCAAGCCGATCCGCTTTCCGCGCAAGGCATCCGCATCGAGGGCCGTCATGAAATCGGTGCCGTGCACCCCCTTAGCGCGATCCGAATGCCGGTCGCGGATGTCGCGTTCATGCGTCATCGCGGTGAGTGTCACCGCCACGTCCGTCACCGTGCGACCAATCGGACCCGCAGTGTCGCATTCATCGCTAATGGGTACGACGCGGTCGCGGCTCACCAACCCCAATGAGGGACGCATGCCGACCACCGATGCTCTGGCCGAGGGCGCGACAATCGATCCCGCGGTCTCGGTTCCGACCGTGATCGCGGCGAGGTTCATCGTCGCCGCCACCGCCGAGCCCGTTGACGACCCGAAGGGATCGATGGCCTCACCATACGGGCTGACCACCTGCCCGCCGAGCGCGCTGAACCCGCTCGGCGCGATGTACGACATCCAGTAGGCCCACTCGGAAAGGTTCGTCTTCCCCAGAATGATCGCCCCAGCCTGGCGCAACCCCGCGACCAGATGAGCGTCACGGTCGCTGTGAGCATCGCTCAATGCCGCCGCTCCGGCGGTCGTGTGGAGACGATCTCCAGTGCCGATATTGTCCTTGAGCAGGATCGGCACTCCGTGTAGCGGTCCGCGGACTC
>JAHWJF010000087.1:0-7651 GCA_019348515.1 Chloroflexota bacterium
TACTCCCCACCGACAAGGACGTCGAGCCAGGCCTCGTATCCGGGAGCCGCCCAACTCGTGTCCACGCCCAGGAACGCGAGTCCATCGCCGTCTGTCATGCCCCAGTCTGAGGAGGCGACCTCCCCATCATGGACGAGGTTGACACTCACGGCCACATCGGAAACGCCTCCGCCGTCTTGCCGCACTTCAACGCTAGCGTCGACCCAACATCCGGCCGCGGGCGTGACTGACCCAAGCGTGGCCCAGCCGCCGACCGAAAGGTCAGCGGCCCGAGCGGTCCCTGGTCCACCAAGTCCGCTGAATGAAGACACGAGCACGGCCAGCGCGGCCAGCGTGGCGGGTATCCGCACGTCGTACCCCTCCCCCAATCGAGGCTTCTCGTTGGTCAAGCCCTAGGCACCGGCTGCCGATCGCAAGGACCGATCCTTTTATCGATCCTACCACACGAATGGCTAATCCCCGGCTGAAAGTTCACCCTGAACGTACATCTGATGAGTGGTCCTCAGTCGCGAAGCGCTCCTCTCGCCAGGGATCCGCGGCATTGCTGTACCCGAATGCCTCCCAGAATCCCGGGCGGTCCTGCTCGAGAAACTCCAGGCCACGAAGCCACTTCACGCTCTTCCATGCGTAGCGGTCAGGAATGACGATCCGCAGTGGGGCGCCACGTTCCGGAGTCAGTGGCTGGCCCTCATGGTGAGTAGCAAGCACCACATTGTCACGGAAAAAGACGTCAATCGGAACGTTCGCGGTATAGCCCGCTTCACCGTGCAACAGCACGAAACTGGCAGACGGTTGTATTCCGACGAGATCGACAATCGTCCGCGCGGTAACTCCAGTCCACGTGTGATCGAGGCTCGACCAGCGAGTCACGCAGTGGAGGTCCCCCTCGACCGCGGCGGTCGGCAGGTTCTGAAACTCGGTCCAGGTCCAGGATCTCGAGACCTCGACCAATCCCCAAACCCGGAAGTCCCACGATTTCGGGTCGAATAGAGGTATGGCTCCGCGGTGGAGCACCGGCCAGCGGGAAGCGACTACTTGTCCCGGGGGAACTCGATGCGACTGGGATTGACGGACGACAGGACGGCGGGGCGTGCGAGTCACTCGAGGTTTCAGCGGTGCGGACTCCTCGAACGCCGGTGGAACCGGCACGAATAGAAAACGTTTCCCACACAAGGAGTATAAGATGGCCACTCTCGTGAGGACGCAATCTGCCCGGACTTGGCACTCGCTATTGAGGGTTGCCAGGAATCGGTTGACGGCCGAGATATTGTCAATGTAGAGTCGTTCCGTTGGGATACCGCAGCCCTCCAGGCCGTGCATGTTCGAACTTCATGGTGGCGCCAGCACGCGCGGCGTGCCTCCCGCTGATTGGTTAGTCTTAGCAACCGTCCGCAAGGACGGAGTAGGTCGAATATGTCTCAGGACACGATGGCTGGCAAACGCGACTACTATCAAGTTCTCGAAATAAGCAGGTCGGCGTCTGGCGACGAGATCCGTCGCTCCTATCGCCGGTTGGCGCGGCAGTACCATCCTGACTTGAACCCGTCTGAGGAGGCCGAAGAGCGCTTCAAGGAGATCAACGAAGCGTACGAGGTTCTGTCGGACGATTCCCGGCGTGCTGCGTACGACCGGTTCGGACACGCCGCGAGCAATATGCCAGGCGGATTCGCGGGAGGCGCGGACCCATTCGGTTTTGGGGGCGCGGCCGGTTCACCGTTCGCGGACATCTTCGAAACCTTCTTCGGCGCGCAGGGCACGACGCGGCGGGCGCGAACGCCGATGCGCGGTGCCGACGTCCAGGCCACGCTAACGATCGAGTTCGAGGAAGCGATCTTCGGCGCCGAGAAAGACGTCGAAATCAGCCGGCTCGAAGTGTGCGAGACCTGTGAGGGTTCCCGCATGCGCGATGGTGCTAAGCCGCCTGTCTGCTCGATCTGTAACGGCGCTGGGCAAGTCCGGCGAGCGCAGCAGACGATCCTCGGTCAGTTCATGACCAGCACCCCGTGTTCCGCGTGCGGCGGCGAGGGCGTGAGCATCACCGACCCGTGCCCCGACTGCCGCGGCCGGGGCCGAGTCGCCAGAACACGAACAATCACGGTTTCAATTCCCGCCGGTATCGATGACAACTCGTCGCTGCGTCTCACCGGCCAAGGCGAGGCCAGCCCTGACGGTGGTCTCGCCGGCAATGCCTATGTGCGGATCCTCATCGCGCCCCATCCGCTTTTTACCCGCAAGGATCGCACCATCTACCACCAGGTCCGCGTGAATGTGGCGCAGGCGGCGCTTGGCGATGAGCTGGAGGTAGAGACCATCGATGGTCCGGTCGCGTTCCGGCTCCCCGAAGGGACGCAAAGCGGGCAGCAATTCCGGTTGAAGGGACGTGGGGCGCCATCGGTCGGTGGCGCCGATCGCGGGGATCAGATCGTTACCGTGCAGGTCGTCACGCCGAAGAAGCTCACGCCTGAGCAGCGAGACCTCTTCGAGCAACTCGCGGTGAAGCTAAACTCCGAGACCCCAAGTGTCGAGGGTGAGCGCACGTTTTTCTCACGAGTAAAGGACGCACTTCGGTTCTAGCGATTGCCGGAGTCCGGTCGTAACGTGCCAACACCTAGTGGTGCCCGCCTCGACCACGTTGGCGTCTTTGCGCCCACGGGAGACGAAGAATCGGCTGGTATACTCCCTCTGGCGAAGGCAGACACCATCCCCGCGTCATTGCGCCGGCCGTATCTGTTCCTTCCGTTGGCGGGTGGTGAAATGGTATCACAAGGGTCTTTGGAACCTTTGTTCCAGGTTCGAATCCTGGCCCGCCAGCCCTTTCCCCGATTCGCTTCCTCGCTTTCGTGCGCGAGCTAGGGGATTTCTACCACTGCCGTGGAGACTTCACCCCGACGAGCCGAACGGATTGGTCTCGTCATTCTTGCCGCAGGCGCCGGTACCCGGTTGAACTCACGTCTCCCTAAACCAATGCATCCGGTAGCTGGGGTTCCTATGGTCGAGCGCGTGATTCGCGCTGGGCACGGTGCGCGTCCGGATGACCTCGTTCTAGTGGTCAGTCCCGAAACGGCTGATCCCATCGCGGAGCTCGCGCACTTCGCGCGCGCTGGCACCGTCATACAGGATCCACCGCGCGGTACCGGTGACGCGGTGCGACTCGGGCTAGCCGTCCTGCCGGACATCGATAGCCTCGTTGTCTTATACAGCGATCATCCCCTTCTGCAACCGACGTCCGTTGCCAAACTTCTGGACGGGCATCGTGCCTCCGGCGCGAAATTGACTGTCCTGACCGCTACGCTTCCGGACGCAGCGGGATACGGTCGCATCCTGCGCGACGAGCATCGCCGCCTGGTGGGGATCGCCGAGCGTCCCGATGATGACGCGAGCTGCCGAATCGGCCCGACAGAAGTGAATTCCGGGATGATGGCGCTCGACGCGCACTGGGCGCGCAAGTCATTGGCGCGGATACAGCCGAGCGGCGCCACCGGAGAGCTCTACCTGACCGACCTCGTGTCGGTCGCCGTCGCGGAGGCGCGAGATGACGAGCCGTGGCCGGTTGCCGCCGTCGCCGGAGACCCCGACGATGCTCTGGGAGTGAACGACCGCCTGGACTTGGCCCACGCCGAATCACGAGTCTGGGAACGGAAACGGGAGTCTCTGATGCGTTCGGGCATCACCATGCGCCTGCCCGAGACGATCGCTATCGACGAGGATGTGAGTATTGCTGCCGACACGGTGATCCTTCCTAACACTCAGCTGCTCGGGAAAACCAGCATCGGGTCTGGATGCGTAATCGGCCCCTCCGCGGTGATCGAAAACTCTCGCCTGGGTGACCGGGTGATCGTTCGGTCGTCGACCGTCGAAGATTCGCAGATCGCCGATGACACCGACGTGGGCCCTTACTCGCATTTGCGGGCTGGGACGCAAATCGGACCGCACGCCCATATTGGGAACTTTGCCGAGATCAAGAACGCCCGCCTCGCGGCAGGTGTCAAAGTCGGACACTTTAGCTACATCGGAGACGCGTCCATTGGTGAAGATACGAATGTGGGGGCGGGTACGGTCACGGCCAATTTTGATGGCGCGCAGAAGCACACGACGGATATCGGTGCCCGCGCGTTCATTGGCAGTGATACGGTGCTACGCGCGCCCGTTCGGGTTGGCGACGACTCGCGCACCGGCGCCGGGTCAGTCGTGACCAGGGACGTCCCGGACGGCGCCACCGTGGTTGGCATTCCAGCGCGGGTAGTAAAGCGTTCACCGGCCCCGCCGGATCAGAAAGCCGAGGAGGGCTAAGTGGACGGGCGGCTGCAAGTATTCGCGGGATCGTCCCATCCCCAGCTCGCCAGAGAGATGATGGGACAACTCGAGGCTCCGCTTGGCCGTGCCGTTGTTGGGACGTGGCGAAACGGTGAGACCCGGGTTAAACTTGAGGAGAACGTGCGCGGGTCGGATGTCTTCGCCATCCAGGCTATGAGCGACCCCGTCAACCATCACCTCATGGAGCTCCTGCTCATCATCGATGCCCTGCGCCGGGCGTCCGCCGCCCGCATTACCGCCGTAATTCCGTATTTCGCCTATGCCAAGCAGGAGAAGAAGACCTCCGGTCGCGAGCCAATCTCGGCGAAGCTCGTCGCCAACCTCTTGACGACGGCCGGCGCCGACCGCATTCTCACCATGGATCTCCACTCCCCGGCCATCGAGGGATTCTTTGATATCCCGGTCGACCATTTACGCGCCGCACCGATACTCGCGCGGCACATCAACCGCCAGGTCCTAAAGGATCTAGCCATTGTCAGCCCGGATGCGGGTGGCGTCGCCCGTGCCGAAGAACTACGCGGCCGGACCGGGGGGTCGCTGGCGATCATCTCAAAGCGGCACCCGGGTCCCGATGTCTCTGAGGCCCTTGAGATGGTCGGCGATGTGTGCGGCAAGCCCGCGGTGATCGTCGACGACATGATCTCCACTGGCGGCACCTTGGCACTCGCAGCTGAGCTTCTCCAGGAGCGCGGGGCATCACCGATCTACGCTGCCGCTACACACGGCATCTTTGCCCAGGAAGGCCTGCAACTCATCCATCGGTCCCCCCTCGACAAGGTCCTGGTAACCGACACCCTTCCCTTGCCTGATGGCGCCCCGACTGACAAAGTCGAGGTCGTCTCGGTTGCTCCACTGCTTGCCGAGGCCATAACGCGGATCCATAAAGACTTGAGTATCAGCGCCCTCTTCACCTGAGGAGGCTTTGAGAGGATCCGCGGGAGGAATCGGTCCCGTGACCGGCGACAGTTGGACCCTAATCGCGATCGCGGTATTGGCGTTGCTGGTGATGGCCGGCGCGGCAACCGTCGAGGCCAGTGCAGGACTGATCAGCCGCCAGCGATTCCGCCAAGCAGCGACTCGCCCCGGTCGCGAGCGAAGCGTCCATACCGTGCTCGATCCACGCCGATCGCTTGTCTCCGCCCTTCAGCTTGTGCAAGCGATCGCTATCGCATTTGCCGCGAGCTTGATCACCTTTGTCATCGTCCGTGAGGACGGTCGAGCATCCATCGCAATCGCGGTACTCGTCGTCAGCGTCCTCTTCCTCTTCCTTGGCCAGGCTGTTCCGCGCGCCCTGGCCCGCACCAGACCAACCGCGACGGCCGGAGCGCTACTGAGTCTGGCGCAATTCGTCGCGGCGCTTGTTCGTCCCCTGTCCGCCGTTTCCGACGCGGCCGCCGATCTCCTCACCAGGGCGTTCGGTGGAGAACGTCCGGAAACCGTTCCCGCCGGATCTGAGGACGAGTTTCTGCTCTTGACTAGAGACGCCACCGACGACGGCGTCATCGAGCCGGAAGAGCGCAAGATGATTGACAACGTGCTGCGACTGGAGGAGACAACCGCCCGCGATATCATGGTGCCACGAGTTGATATCGTCGCGGTTGAAGAGGACGCGTCGCCGCAGGAAATTGTCGACGCGATCACCGAGAAGGGGCATTCTCGCTTGCCCGTGTACCGCGAGTCCATCGACGATATCATCGGCATCCTCTACGCCAAAGACCTCTTGCCTTTTGTCATCGGATCGACCAGGACGCTTCCGACCAAGAAACTCGTTCGTCCAGCCTATGTCGTCCCCGAATCGAAACGGCTCGACGATCTCCTGGGCGAGCTGCGCCGCAGCCGGGTCCACATCGCGGTGGTCGCCGACGAGTACGGCGGGACTGCGGGACTAGTGACCATCGAGGATATCCTGGAAGAGATCGTCGGCGAAATCCACGATGAATACGACGAGGAGACAACGCTCCTGGAGCGCGTCAGCGAGAACGAGATCATCGTGGACGGTCGTCTCCCCATCGAGGAGGTCGAGGAGGCGCTTGGCACCGAACTGACCGGAGACGACGATCCGTACGGTACCGCCGCGGGGTTCGTTCACTGGCACCTCGACCGGCTGCCCCAGGAGGGCGACCAGTTCGACGCCCACGGGATCCGGGCCGAGGTTCTGGATATCGAAGGCCATCGTTTGCGGCGGCTGCGCCTGACTCTCCTCGCCGAGGATGTCTCATCCGGGGACCCAATCGCGAACTCCGACCAACCACCCGCACTCCTTCTTCCCGACTCGTGACCGGAAAGCCCGGTTGGCTGATTCACCGCTACGACACGGTGAACAGCACCATGGACGTTGCTCGCGTCCTCGCACAGTTCGGAGCCCGCGACCGAACTGTCGTCCTCAGCGTTGAACAGACTTCCGGTCGCGGTCGAGGCGGTCGGTCCTGGCACGCGCCTGCTGGGACCGCGGTCTTCTGCACGATCATCCTTCGGCCTACGATCACGTCAGAGCGCCTATCGACGCTGCCTCTCCTAGCCGGCGTCGCGGTTGCCGAGGCGATAGAGGACATCTCCGGTTGTAAAGCACGATTGAAGTGGCCGAACGATGTCTGGCTCGGTGCAGATCCTGACAATGCAAAGGTGTCCGGTATCCTCCTGATGTCAAGCCTCCACGGGAATGCCGTGGACTTCGTGGCGGTGGGGATCGGCATAAATGTTCTGGTCGAATCGGGCAACTTACCGCAAGGAGCGACCAGCCTCCACGCGGCTACCGGGGTCGCCACCACCCCGGATGAGGTCTTCAACGCTGTGCTCGACCGGTTCGATCGCGCCTATGCCGATTTCGTCGCCACCCGCGGCCGGCCGTCCCTGGCCGGCTGGCGGGCGCGCGCGGCGCTTCTGGGAGAAGTGGTCACCGTCGAGGACGGGAGCCGTTGTCTTACCGGGATCTTCACCGGCATCGACGAGGATGGCGGTTTGCTGATCGAGGAGCCCGGGCATCGAGTCCAGAAGGTCGTCGCCGGCGATCTGGTGCGGGGACCGCGACGAGTTGGCGGGGGTCGATAGGTCGTCGCCGCGCTCGTGAGGCGTTCCCGATCGATGACGCTCGCTACGTCGTCGGTGGATGGAGAACGAGATCCAACGCGATCCAGACCGTCCGTGAGAATGGGAATAGGATCAGCGGAAATGCGACAGCGAGCGCCACGGCGATGACCTCCTGCCAGATCAAATCGAGTTCGCGCAAGTCGGTCTTGAAGAGCAGGAGGATGGCCAGGCCCAAACCGACGAACTCCGCCACCACGAGATTGAGCGCGTAGCCGCCAAGAAAATAGCCCTCTTCCCGTTCAAATGTCAC
>JAHWJF010000087.1:7751-9835 GCA_019348515.1 Chloroflexota bacterium
TGCATCCCCACATTGTGCTGAACCGCGCCGCTGACGCCGACGGCAATGTAGAGGCGCGGCGAGACCGTTCGTCCGGTTTGGCCAATCTGCTCGTGGTGCGGCCGCCATCCAGCATCGACGACAGCCCGTGTCGCGCCCACGGCTGCGCCGAGCGCTTCCGCGAGCTCTTCGATGATGTCGAATCGCGCCGGCTCCTTGAGTCCGCGACCTCCACTGATGACGATATCCGCCGAATCAAGCCGTGAGCCGCCAGTTCCTTTAGGCGCGGTTTCGACGAGCGACACTCGCAGGTCGTCTGGGGTGAATGTCACGTCGACCGTTTCCAACACCGGGTCTGTCAAACCTGGCTCCGCCTTTTGGAAGCTTCCAGATCGCACAGTTACCATGACTGGTCCCGAGCCGGAGAAAGTGATACGAGAGAGAGCGCGGCCCGCAAGCACCGGACGCTCCGCGGCCACGGTGCCATTCTCGACCGAAATCGACACGCAATCGGCGGCAAGTCCGACGCCAAGCCGGGCCGCGACCAGAGGCGCGTAGTCGCGTCCGGCGGTGGTCCCCGGAATGATCACGACAGCCGGCTGTGTCGCGGCAATCGCTTGTGACAGCGCCGTCGCGGCCGCGGCTGGGATCAATCCCGCCAATCGCTCGTCGTCCACGACGATGACCCGATCGGCTCCACCCGCGCCCCACGCATGCGCCGCATCGGCAATCCCGGACCCGAGGAACAACCCCGTGACGGTGCTGTTCGGACCGAGCGAGCCGGCAACCTCGCGAGCCGCGGCGAGCATCTCCCAGGAGATCTGACGTGGCGATCCATCGATTGCCGCTTCGCCGACGACGAGAACGACCACGCTGTCGTGCACCGTATCCTCCCGCACGGATTGAGAAACATGAGCCATGAGCGCTAGATCAGCTTCTGGTCGCGCAGCCAGCGCACGAGCTCCTTCGCTGCCTCGGCCGCGGGTAGGTCTTGGACGATCGTGCCCGAGGCGGTTTTCGCCGGCACATACGGTGGATCCCAGGCGATGCGATCCGAGGACGTGGAAGCTTGTGCCGCGATGGTTTCGATCGATTTCTTTTTCGCCGCCATGATCCCCTTTAAGGACGGGAGTCGCGGCTGGTCGAGCCCGGTCGACGAGAGAAGCACGGCCGGCAACGGCGAGCGCACTGTCTGATACCCGTCTTCCATATCCCGGCGGACGAGCATTCCGTCCTCGTCTATCCGGATGTCGACAACGTTGGAAATTACCGGCAGATCGAGGAGTTGGGCCACCTGTGCTCCGACCTGACCCGTTTCGAGATCGTCTGATGTCTGGCCGGCGATGACTAGATCGCAGGCCAGCGGACGAATCGCGTCGACCAAGATGGACGCGAGGCCGAGCGTGTCGGTCGCGGTGAGATCGGATATCTCCACGTGGATTCCGCGGTCCGCGCCCATCGCCAGAGCGCGTGTGATGACGTCCCGCGCCGAAGCGGGACCGGCCGTAACCGCGATTACCTCGCCCCCGAACGTCTCCTTTGTCCGCAGCGCCGCCTCGACGGCATATTCGTCGTAGGAGCTCATCACCAACTGCGCGCTGGGAATGATGCGTCCCGTTGCCTGGTCGATCCGGACGGCGTTCATGTCCGGGACTTGTTTGATAAGCACCGCCGTGGTTAGCGGCCCGACATCAGCCATACGTGTGATGCTTCTCCCGTTATCCCGCAAGGTTCCTGGGGTGCCCGCGTGGACGGAAACGCGTCCGGCCCAACCAGCAATCATAGCAGTGGAGGTGGACGGAATCAGACGGCGCTCACCGGCCGAGAGTTTCACCGAGTGCAAAGTGGACGTGCAGCGCCAGCTGCAGCCGCATGCGTACGCCGGCGTCGTCGAGCTCGTAGCCGGTGATATCGCGAATGCGATCGAGCCGATACAGAACGGTATTGCGATGCACTCCCAGCCGCTCCGCCGCCTCTTTTGGGCTGCCGTTGGCGGCGAAAAAAGCATCGAGAGTGCTGATCAATTCGGCATTGTTTTGGCGGTCGTAGGCAAGAAGGTCGCCGAGGGTCTCCACGTAGAGATCGGTCAATTCCGGCAGACCTTC
>JAHWJF010000481.1 GCA_019348515.1 Chloroflexota bacterium
AGCCCTGACTAAACCCGTCGAGGCGGCACTGCCACCCTTGTCAACTATGGAGCCTGAACCGCCAGAACCGGACAGTTCAGAACGTGACCGGTCCTTCGAGACCGAGGATTCCCCCATAGTGCCGAGCCGCCGACGGCGACGGCGGCGAAGTGGGCGCCGCGGGAACTCCGAGAATTGAAGGATTGAAGGGAAGCACCCAGAGCGGGAACAGCCATGGCCTTGTATCTCGTTGTGCATGCTCCAGCTCAAGATGCTGGCGAATCGGTCCGGCCCCCGACGCGCTTACGCGAACTTGCCGAAGCGTCAGCCCCCGGCTGCCCGTCCCCTCGCTGGCTGAAGTCCTGGTCTCCGGACCTCCACGACGACCGGATATTCACGCTCTGGGAAGCACAAAGTGCGGACGAGGTGCGTTCGGCCCTGGCAGAATTCGGGTTTCTTGATGATATGGACGCGACTCCGCTCCGGGTCCGAGAGTGGGGACCCGACGACGTTCTGTCCGCCCCGGAGTAGGACCCGAACAGCGTTCCCCAGGGTTCGGTCGTTAGCTCGGATGCTAGAATCGGCCGGGGCGGCACGCAGCGCTTCCCCCACTGCCGTGTGATTCAACCGGGGATAGAACGTATGCCTGCAACTCATGCCGTCGGTGAACGTGTACGCCGGATCGATGGGCCGCCGAAGCTGACCGGGCAGGAGCGGTTTACCGGTGACCTTCGCGTACCCGGGATGTTGGTCGCCCGGCCGGTGACCAGCCCATATGCCCATGCTCGCATCCTCAATATCGATGCCGCCGCTGCATTGCGAATTCCCGGCGTGGTCCGGGTGCTGACCGCAGATGACCTGCCGATAGCTCGAGACAGCGCGGGAGCGCCGGTCAAGGCACCCATCGCCTTCGGCGAGACGGTCTACGCCGGGCAGTTCGTCGCGCTGGTTCTTGCTGAGACTGATGCGTCGGCACAGGACGGCGTCGCAGCGGTCGAGGTCGACTACGAACCTCTCCCGGTTATTACCACGCTCGATGAGGCTCTCGATCCAGCATCGCTCCATATTCGCGAAACCCGCCAACAGGCAAACGACGAAGAAGCAGCCATGCACAACGCGGACGCCGCGGTCCAGGCGGAGGAGAACGACGAGCTTGTCGGTCCCAACGTTTCGAACTCGGTCCACTTTGCGCGCGGGGACGTCGCCGCCGGTTTTGCCCAGGCGGACGCCGTGGTCGAGTTCACCTTGGACTCGTTGACCGTGCACCAGGGTTACCTCGAGCCCCAGGTATGTCTGGTCGATATCGAGCCCCTAGGCGATCTCACTGTCTACACCAGCACGCAGGCCGCGTTCTACTGCCGCACGCGCGTCGCCGAAACCGTCAACATGCCGACGCAGCGCATCAAGGTCGTGCCAATGCCGGTCGGTGGTGGCTTCGGCGGCAAGTTCGTGCTCATCGAACCGATGGTTGCCGCCGCCGCGCTTGCGGCCGGTCGGCCCGTTCTCCTCCACTACTCGCGAATGGATGACTTCCTGTCCGGCAATCCTGCGCCCGACTGCCGCATCTCAGTGAAGCTGGGAGCGACGCGCGAGGGAGACATTACGGCGCTCGAAGCACGTCTGGTCTTTGATACAGGTTCGAGTGGTGGGTCACCTTTGCAGATCGCGGCAATCTTGCTCGGAGGGTACTACCGTTTTCCGAACCTCGAGCTGCGAGGCCACGAGGTCCTGACCAACAAACCAGGGGCCGGGGCGTACCGAGCGCCTGGAGCTCAGCAGGCGACATTCGCGATTGAGTCCGCTATCGATGAGTTGGCACGCGAGCTGGACCTCGATCCACTCGAGTTTCGTCTGCGCAACTGTGCCGTCGAGGGCGACGAGCGGCCGAATGGCGGCGCCTGGCCGCGCATCGGGCTGAAAGAATGCCTGGAGGCGCTGCGAGAGCATCCAGCGTGGCAAAATCGTGAAGCGGCGCGAGCGCAGGGTCGAGGAGTTGGTATCGCGGTGGGCGGCTGGCCGGGCGGCATCGAGCCGGCGACCGCGGTCTGCCGTCTCGACTCCAACGGAAAGCTCACCGTGGTCCTTGGCTCGGTCGATCTGACGGGGACGAACACGGCTTTCGCACAGATCGCGGCCGAAACATTCGGCATGACCTCCGACGAGATTGCGGTCACCACGGCTGCCACGGACGCAGCGCCCTTCGCCGGAGGAACCGGTGGCTCGAAAATAACGTACACGGTTGGCAAAGCGGTGCAACGTGCCGCGGAAGATGCCCGGCGGCAAATCCTGGCGGTGGCGTCCGAGGCGCTGGAAGCGTCGGTTGAAGACCTTGAGATCGTCGACGGTGTGGTCCAGGTCCGGGGCGTGCCGGGGTCTGGCGTTTCACTCAAGGACATTGCCGGACGCACGATGGGCTTTGCGGCCCGGAATGAACCGGTGTACGGCACCGGGTCGACGGCGATTCGTGAGAGTGCACCTGGTTTTGCCGCCCATCTGGTCGAGGTGGAAATCGACGACATTACAGGTGAGACTCGGCCAGTGCGTTACGTGGCCGTTCAGGATGTCGGTTTCGCCATCAATCCGGCGGAGGTCGAGGCGCAAATCCACGGCGGCGTGGTCCAGGGGCTTGGCTGGGCGCTCTACGAGGGGATGATCTACGACCGGGACGGTCAACTCCTCACCGCCACCCTGATGGACTACGCCCTGCCGCGGGCCGGGATGGTGCCACCGATTGAAACCGTTCTCGTCCAAGTTCCATCGGAGCATGGCGCGTACGGAGCCAAGGGAATCGGTGAGCCACCGGCGATTCCGGGTGCCGCGACGGTGGCGAACGCCATCCGCGATCTCACCGGGACCCGCATACTTAGCATTCCCATTAGACCG
>JAHWJF010000482.1 GCA_019348515.1 Chloroflexota bacterium
TGGCGATTGCCACGTAGTGCCCGCGCAGGCGTGCCGCGGGGGCCACCGTCATAGCGCCAAGTAGCGCAGCCATCGCCCCCGCGGCCCGCAGCGCCGCCCAGAAAGGCCAGCCGCGCTCCGTGGTCAGCAGCGCCGAAGTGTTGGCTCCGATGGCGAACACCCCAGCCTGACCGAGCGAGACCTGACCGGCTGTGCCGGCGACGAGCGTCAGTGAGAGGGCGAGCGTGGCGAAGACGGCGACGATCCCTGCCACCTGCAACAGATAGTCACTCCCGACGAGCGGTAAGGCAATCCCCGCCAGCGCGAGCAGCAGCGCGAGGTGCCAGGGCCGGATGCGCAATGCGGCTCCACCACCGAAGAAGGTGCCGGTCAGTGGCTCACGCAACGTGCCCGGCGCGCCGAGCAACCCGTTGGGGCGCAGCCAGAGCACGGCGATGAGGACGGCGAAGGAGACGAGCTGGCGAGCACTGCCGCCGAACCAGGTCACGCCAAAGCTCTCGGCAACACCGAGCAGGAGACCACCGATGACCGCCCCCGGCAGGCTCCCCAAGCCGCCCAGCACCGCCGCGGTAAAGCCGGCAATCCCCGCGTCGAAGCCGATGCTCGGCTCGATGTTGCCGTAGTACATGCCAATGAGCACGCCACCGATGCCGGCCAGCGCCGAAGCGAGGGCGAAGACCAGTCCTTGCACCCCTTCGACATTGACCCCCATTTGGCGAGCGGCGTCACGGTCTTGCGCCGTGGCCCGCACCGCCCAGCCGAGGCGCGTCTGTCGGAGGAAGAGCCAGAGCGCGATCATGCTAGCGAGGCTGACGCCGAGGATGGCCAGATCGAGGGTTCCGAAGCGCATGCCGCCCACGCTGAAGTTGTTTGTCGCTAACTGGCTGGGAAAGCGGCGCGTCTCCGGTGAGAAGATCAGCTCCGAGGAGCGATCGAGGATGAGCCCAACGGCGACGGTTGACAGGAGTGGGGTGATCGGCGGCGCGCCAATGAGGGGACGCACCGCCAGCCAGTCGATCAGGAGTCCGAGCAGGGCGGTGATCACGATGACGCCGGCAAGGGTCGCCGGCAACGGCCAGCCCTGCTCGACGACGAGCCACCAGCCGGTCATCGCCCCGATGGCGAAGACCGAGCCGTGGGCAAAGTTGATCAAATCCGCCACACCGAAGATGAGAGACAACCCCAGCGCGATCAGCGCGTAGGAGTTGCCGGTAATCAGCCCGGCGATGAGCGCGTCCAGCATGGAAGAAACCGGCCCTCATTCCCCATCTCCCAATGGGAGATGGGGCAGTGGGGTGAGGGTCTACCCCTCGTAGGCGACGAACTGCCCGTCCTGCACCTGGATCGGCACCATTTCGGCGTTCTCGACCCGGCGATCGGCGGCGAACCGGAACGGGCCGAAGACGATGCTGGGGATCTCAGTACCCTCGACGAGCGTTCGCTGAATCGCTTCCCGTTCCGGGCCGCCCTGCTCGGCCGCCCAGGCGAGAATCTTGACGCCATCGTAGGCGAGCGCGGCGAACGAGTCCGGATCCTCGTCATAGCGCTCGCGGTACGCCGCCACGAACGGCTCCGCTTCCGGACGTGGCGCGCCGGGGAAGAAGACGGTGGTGGTCAGGACGCCATTCACCGCCTCGCCCCCGAGCTCGATGAACTGCGGCGAGTTGCAGGCGCCGTTGGCGACGAGCTGAGCGCCCAGGTCGACCGATTGGGCCTGTTGGGCGATCAACGCGCCATCGGTGTAGTAGGAGATCAGGGTGACGACTTCCGGCTCGACGTCCCGGACCTTGGCCAGGAGCGAGCGGAAGTCCTTCTCATTCTCCAGGTAATTCTCGACGGCGGCGACCTCTCCGCCGAGCTCCTCCAGCTTGTTGACGTAGAGCTCGTGCGTGATCTTGCCCCAGTCGGTGTTGCGGTAGAGCACGGCCTGCTTGCCGCCGAACGCCTCGAAGGCGGTTTGCGCCAAGAACGCGGCGTCCTGTTCCTGGGAAAGGGTCGTGCTGAACATGAACTCGCCCCCCTTCGTGAAGTCAGGATGCGAGTTGGTAAAGCCGAACTGGACCAGCTTGCCGCGCTCATAGATCGGAGACGCGGCCATGGAGGCGGGGCTGGCAAAGTCGCCCAGCTCGGCCACGATCGTCGGGTCACTGACGAACTTCTGGGCGACGGGAACCGACTGCTTGGGATCGGACTGGGTATCTTCATAGACCAGCTCGAGCTGCCGGCCGCGAATGCCGTTCGCGTTGATCTCCTCGGCCGCCAGGTTCATCGCCTGTTGCCAGATCCGGCCATACTCGGCGTTATTGCCACTGAAGGGCCCGGAGACACCGAAGCGGATCGGACCGTCCTGCGCGGCGGCACCTCGTGCGAATGGGTTTGCATACGACGACATCCCCGCGGCGGATAGCGCGGCGAGTCCCTGCAGGATGCGACGCCGGTCAACGGTCTGGCGGCCGAACGGAAACTGTGTCATGACCTCGTCTCCTTGTCCTCGTTCACGGTCAACTATTCCAATGCGGCGCCGGTCGTGTGGACGACCGAACCCACAACGTGGTGTCGCGATGAGACCGGGACGCGATCGGCCTCAACCGTGTGGCGCTAGATTGTACATATCTTGATCGAAAAATCTAGTACATGCCTACTCGCCTCAATCGACCGCGAATACCCCGGCGTCGAGTTCCATTTCCACAATGGGAAGATTATGTCTTGTTGAACACAGATAGCCGCTCTTACCCCATCTCACAATCGACCGATTGCCCGGCACCACGATATTCGTTTTCTCGCTCGTCCCGCCGCGCTAGTAGTCTGTCCAGCGTCATGGGTCATGTTGTTCGTCGGGAACGGGGTAGAGA
>JAHWJF010000483.1 GCA_019348515.1 Chloroflexota bacterium
TGCAGGTCGACAGTGTCGGCGTCGATGCCCCGATCGAGCTGGGCGCCGTCGTTGACGGCGTGATGTTGGACCCGAGCGGTCCCTGGGTCGTCTCCTGGTATGAGCCGTTGGGCAAGATCGGCGAAGGCGGCAATGTCGTTATGGCCGGGCACGTCGACTATTGGAATGTCGGCCCGGCCGTCTTCTGGGACGTTCGCAACCTGCCCCCGGGCGACATCATCCGCGTCGTCGGCGAGGACGGCGCGAGCTATGAGTACGCGGTGGAGTGGACCCAGGAGTACAACGTGGCGACGGACCTTACGCCGGAGGTCATCCAGACGCAGATCGTCGGCGACACCGGTCAGGAGAGTCTGACCCTGATCACCTGCGGCGGCGATTTTGACCCCGCGACCGGCGAATACAACCAGCGTTGGGTCGTGCGGGCAAACTTGATCTCGGTCTAATTCTCGAGACCAATCATCCGAGTCGGAGCGCCGGCACGCTCGATCGGGCGTGCCGGACGTGTGTCCAGCACCCGAATGCCGAGCAACTCATTGGAGCATCATCGTCGTGACCGCAAGCGCACCCCCCATCCCAACTCTCGAAACGCCTGACGTGAGCGCGCTGCTGGCGCCGGAGCGTATCGGCCCGCACGACGGCGCGGGCAAGACGTGCGTCGTCGCGATGAGTGGCGGCGTCGATAGCGCGGTAACCGCGCTGGTGATGCGCGAGCGCGGGTACCGCGTGATCGGCATCAACCTGCGTCTCTTCTCACCCGACGATCCCGACCACCGGGCCAACCCCTGCTGCGGCATCCCGGCCATGGACGACGCGCGCATGACCTGCGCCCGCATCGGGATCCCCTTCTACGCGATCAATATGGAAGGCGAGTTCCGCGAGGCGGTCGTGCAGCGGTTCGTCGATGAGTACGCCGCGGGGCGCACCCCGAACCCCTGTCTGGAGTGCAACCGCCACGTGAAGTTCCGCCACCTGGTGGAGCGGGCGAAGATGATCGGCGCCGACTGCCTGGCCACCGGGCACTACGCGCGCGTGGTGCACGGCGATGCCGGGGCCGGCGAGCCGCACCGTCTGCTGCGCGCCCTCGACCCGCGCAAGGACCAGAGCTATGTGCTCTACACCCTGACGCAGGAGCAGCTCGGGTTCATCCATTTCCCGCTCGGCGGTCTGCATAAGACCGAGACAAGGGAGCTGGCGCGGGCGTTTGAGCTGCCCGTGGCGGAGAAGGCCGAGAGCCAGGAGATCTGCTTCGTCGGCAAGCGCTCCTATGCCGAGTTCGTGGCCGAGCGTCGCCCCGATGTAACCCGGCCGGGCGAGATCGTCGACAGCGGCGGCGAGACGCTCGGCGAGCACCGAGGGCTGGTCCACCACACGGTCGGGCAGCGGCGCGGTCTCGGTATTGCCACGGCCGAGCCGCTGTTCGTGATCCGATTGGAGCCGGACCGGAATCGCCTCGTCGTCGGCCCGCGGGCGGAGGCCGCCGCGCGCGTGATTGCGCTGGAGCAGGTCAGCCTCACCAGCGGAACATGGCCAGAGACGCCGTTCTCGGCCGAGGCGATGGTCCGCTACCGTGGCGCGCTCGCTCCGGCGATCGTCGAGCCAGGCCCGGAGGGGAGCGCCACGGCGCGGGTGCGCTTCGGCGACGACGGCCCCATTGCCTCACCGGGTCAAGCGCTGGTCTTCTACCATAGGGACGAGGTGCTGGGGGGCGGGACAATCGGGGTGGTCGAGTAGTCGAGAAGTCGAGGGGTCGAGGAGTAGACGGCGAGACGGCCCTCTCCCCCTTTCCCCCTAAGCGAAGCGCCCCCCTGAGGCGGCGCAGCCGCCGGCACCCCCTCAGCGAAGCGGCACCCCCTCACACCCGCGGCACGATTCTTGATAGAGAGGCCATCGAGAGCGGGCCGTCGTTCACCATTCTCGATTCTCGGTTCTCGGTCTTTGGCTCACGTTTGAGTGCAAGTTCAACGTTCCGAACATCGTTCCGAAACGCAGGATGCTCCGGGGTGGCCACATCGGCCTGTACCCACGAGTTACGGCCCGCTCTCTCCCCTCTCAGATCCCGCACTGAACCGCGCGCGAGATGCTAGGATGCCTAGCAGCAGATAGAGTCGCGATTACTCTCGGGAGTTGCGCGTCAGTATGGACGAGAACGGCGGCGATACGAGTAAGTGGAAATGGTGGGCACTCCTCGCCATTCTGATCCTGGGCCTGATCGTCGTCGGCATCAGCTACGGGCTCTATCAGCTCGGCGGGGCGGATCAAGCGCCGCTGGAGCGCCTCCGGGATATCGTCATCATCTTCCTGGCCTTCCAGCTCCTGCTGGTGACGATCGTGCTGGCCGGTATGACGGCCGGGCTGATCTTCCTCATCCTGGTGCTCAAGGACCAGATCATCCCGCTCTTGACGGAACTGACGGAGACGGCCAAGCGCTTGCGCGGCACGACGGAGTTCATGACCGAAGAGGCAGTGAAGCCAATCATCACCGCTGCCGGAAAGGCCGCCAAGGTGCGCGCCATGGTGCGGACGGTGAGACGAGGGTGACATGAATCCACCCTGGGGACCGCGACGTAGATAGGGGCAGAGAGCGAACTGGGATCCCCAATCCCACCGCCCTCCGAAAAACCCCTCCCCCTTCCCGCACGTGCCCGGCCCTCGAGGCCGGGTTCGTGTTTTTGCTGACTCGAAGAGTCGGAGAGTCGGGAAGTAGCCAGCAACCGGCGCCACCTTCCCTGTTTTGCTGCTTGACAGCGCCGGATGCCGGTTCCATATAAGGCACGCGGCCGGCGGTTATCGGCTCCACGTTGTTCGTTCTGCCCACGTTCCGGAGGTTCCCAAGCCCTGCTCGGCT
>JAHWJF010000004.1 GCA_019348515.1 Chloroflexota bacterium
ATCCACCTCATGGTCTGCCTCATCGGCGAGCGGCCTGAAGAAGTCACCGACATGCGCCGGTCGATCGAAGGCGAGGTCATTTCGTCGACGTTCGACGAACCAGTTGAGGATCACACCAAAGTCGCCGAGATGGCGCTGGAGCGCGCAAAGCGGTTGGTCGAAGGCGGACGGGACGTTGTGATCCTGCTCGACTCGATCACCCGCCTGGCTCGTGCCTATAACCTGGCCGTGCCGCCTAGTGGTCGCACACTTTCTGGTGGCATCGACCCGGTGGCGCTTTACCCACCCAAGCGATTCTTCGGCGCTGCCCGGAATATTGAAGGGGGCGGGAGCCTGACGATCGTCTCGACCTGCCTGATCGACACTGGTAGCCGAATGGACGACGTCATTTACGAAGAGTTCAAAGGCACCGGCAACATGGAGCTGCATCTCGATCGTAAGCTTGCCGAGCGTCGCATCTATCCCTCGATCGACATCCAGCGCTCTGGGACACGGCGCGAAGAGCTTTTGCTCGACGAATCCACGCTGCGCCAGGTGTGGACGATGCGCCGGATGGTGTCCATGCTTGGCGGCAGCGAAGGCACCGAACTGCTTCTTAGCCGGCTCTCGAAGACGCAAGCCAATGACGAGTTCCTGGAAACATTGAACCGGGACGTCTAAATCGGATCTCGAATAACCAGCAGGGGATGTCCTGTTTCCACTCCGCAATCCTCCTCTCCCACGCGGAGGGGAGAGGAGGTATTGGGGATCAGGACGTTCTGTGGTAGGTCCGACTCGGCAACAGAAAGCCATCTGGCTCGGAGCGACCGGCTGTGGCCCTGTGACGTGCGCTCGGTTTGACCTTACGGGCAAAGGATCTGCCGGATCCGGCTCCTCAGAAGTTCAAATGCCTTAAACCCTTAGAACGGGACCGGGTGAATCTTGCTGCGGCGTCGCTGAGCTCGGCCCGTACTGAATATCTAACGGCTTTCCATCGGCGAGCCATCATTGGGCGGCACATAGGTCCGCTCTAATTCGACGATATCGTGGCTGTCTCCGGTCATCAGGATGTACGTTTTCCCGGGCGCCGTGGACACGGCGCCGTGCCGGCCTTCCCGGTCCACCCCGATGATGTTGACTTCACTTCGGTAGTCATCTTCTAGTTGGTGAAGATCCCCGGCCGCGGTCCGCAGCGCGTCGGAGAGTCTCATTCCACATCGCATGAAGCTGACGACGCTGTGAGCCGTGCAGCATCGTTGCGCCATCTCGCCACGTCCGGTGCAAGTCGCCGCACCCCAACGGTTGTCCGCATAATTGCCGGCGCCGATGATTGGGGAGTCGCCAACTCGGCCCGGGAACTTCCACGCCCAGCCGGACGTGCTTACGCCACTGGCAAGATTGCCGGCCGCATCGCGCGCGATGACGTTTACGGTTCCATGTGCGTCGTGCGGC
Source organism: Chloroflexota bacterium (assembly GCA_019348515.1). Taxonomy (GTDB): domain Bacteria; phylum Chloroflexota; class Chloroflexia; order Thermomicrobiales; family UBA6265; genus JACCXM01. The sequence goes on from JAHWJF010000004.1 coordinate 1,432, forward strand.
CGCTCCGGGTCTTGGCTCAACCGGCCGGCGAGCTCTCGCATTCGTACCCGGTAAGTGTCAGCTGTCCCGGCTTCCGTGAATGGGGCGTCCCAAATCGCCCGCGCTTCGTGCGTGAGCAGATCCCGAGATGTGAACCCAGCCTCGACCGCGAGACGGCTGGCGCCGGAACCGACGACGAGGACGTGCGGCAGCTCATCCATGACTACACGGGCAAGGTCGATGGCGTCCTGATACCCCTGTAGCGCGGCCACCGCGCCGCTGGCGAGAGTTCGACCATCCATGATGCTGGCATCCAGCTCAACCTCGCCCAATAGGTTAGGGAGACCTCCGTAACCGACCGAGTGATCTCCTGGGTTCGCCTCGACCCGCCGGATCGCGGCGACGACCGCATCGATCGCGGATCCCCCGGATCGGAGGATGTCCATGCCATCAGGGAATCCGACATGGGCATTGACGCTGCCGGTGAGCAAGAGACTCATCAATGGGTGTCGGCTGAGTCAGCATCCGGTTCGCTGGGGTTGGAGAGCAACCGTGCCACTTCGTCCACGGCGAACTCGGGGAGAGCTTGTCGCATTCCATCAGAGACTAGCGAGAAATCGCCCGAAGCGGCCGTAAGCGAACCGACGATACTGACCGGGATCCCGGCTGCTGCGATGTCTCTCATGATTCCTGCCACAGACTCCGGGCGAGCCGCGATCAGCAACGAACCGGAGGCGAGCATCCCGAGAGGATCGACGCCGAGGGCATACGCGACGGCAAGGGTCTCGGGCAGAATCGGCACCGCTGTCGAATCGATCTCGACCCCGGTTCTTGAGACCGTAGCCAGCTCGCGGACCGCGGTGGCGAGACCCCCTTCGGTCGGATCGTGCAGGGCCGTTATCCCCCCTGAACGGCGGGCGATCTCAGCCACCGCGACGATCGAGATCCCGGGGTCGTGTAGCAGGTTTAACGCCGCCTGGATCACTTCATCGCCGACCCGAGGCCGAAGTTCAGCGGCACGCTCTCTGGCGAGCAAGGCAGTCCCCTCGATGGCCAGACTCTTTGTCACGAGCAGGACATCCCCAGGGCGAGCCTGGCCAGGGGTCAGGAGGTCGTCCGGAGACGCATCGCCGAGCATCATGCCGACGAGAATGGGCCGCTCTAATCCAGGGACGATTTCGGTATGGCCGCCGATCAATTCGACCGACCGCTGCCGGCACGTCTCTCGCAATTCCGCGAATTGATTGAGAACGTCGGCCGGCGTCACACCGCGCGGGAGAAGCGCTGTCACGAGAAGCCAACGGGGCGTGGCTCCCATGCAGACGATGTCGTTTGCATTCACTTCGACGAGATGGGCAGCACCGTTCTCGGAGGCGAAGGTGATGGGATCGTTCTTGGCGACGATCACCCGATCGCCAATGGCAATCGCCGCCGCATCTCGACCCAGACCCGGCCCCACGAGCACGCTCGGATCGTTCGACGCCCGGGGGAGCACCTTGTGCAGAAGCCAACCGGGCAGTTTGCCGGTTGGCAAGGGTTGCAGCAGACGCTCCGAATTCACTCTCGTTCCGCCCCCAGGATCCAGGCGATAGCCTTACGTTTCGGTCAACCGCAGTTGAGCATCCCTGTTCCATGAATCTTCGCTTGCCCAGGGAGGAGCGCTTTGAGATGTCCCAAAATACTCGGCGTCCAGCCTGGTGATGCGAAGTTCTGCCTGCTCGAGGAGTTCAGAACAGCGGCGGGAAAGCCCGAGCCCAGCTTCATACCAGGCGATCGACTCATCCATCGTCAGCCGTCCCCGCTCCAAATGCTCGACAACCGCCTCCAGCGCCTCGAGAGTCTCCTCGAACGAGCCGTTCTGAATGAGGGTGCTGAGATCGATCAACGACGGCGGCGCGCTGGCTTGTTCAGTCATCGCGCTCTAACCACACTTGCGCCCGCGGCCTTCACGGGGTCCTCCACGATTGATCTGAATGAGCCATCTTCCAGTAGCGTCACGATCTCCGATCCTGGGTGAACCTGGGCAACACTGAACACCGGCAGTCCGCCATCTATCGATTGGATCGCGGCGTATCCCCGTTTCAGCACAGCCGCCGGTTCGAGTGCCGCCAGGATGCCCGCGGCACGCGCCAGGCCCTGCTTTTCAACCGTCATTCTCATGACAGCCGATCGTTGGAGATGGTTCGCAAGGGCATGAACCGCGGCTCTGCTCTCGTGCAGGTTCTCGGTAGGATTTGACGCAAAGAGGCGCTGCGCGGCCGTGTGCGCGGCCGCTAGGTCGGCTGCCCGTTGGGCGGAGAACGATGAGGCGAGGCGCGAAGTGAGGGATTGAACGAGCTCTTGCAACGCTTCGCTGGAGGGGACGCACAACTCCGCCGCGGCGGACGGCGTCGGCGCATGAAGATCCGCAACATCTTCAACCAACGTCCGGTCTGTCGCATGCCCGACACCGACGACAATTGGAACTTGGGATGCGAAAACGGCACGGACGACGCGCTCGTCATTGAACGCCGAGAGATCGTCGGTAGCACCGCCGCCTCGGGCCAGAATGATCACATCAACCCGGGACCCGGTCAGGATGGCTTGAAGCGCCTGCACGATACTCTCAGGGGCCCCTTCACCTTGCACTTGGGCTGGTGCCAGGAGTAGCTCGGTAAGCGGGAATCGTCGGCCAATGACTTCCACAATATCGTGCCAGGCAGCGCCGTGCTCGGAGGTAACCACGCCAATGGTCCGCGGAGCAGCTGGAAGCGGACGCTTGCGACCCGGATCGAAGAGTCCTTCCGCTTCGAGACGCTGGCGCAAATACTCGAGTTCCAACGACACAAGGCCCAGGCCCGCCGGCCGCACCAGGTCAGCAACGAGTTGCATCGCGCCGGTGCGGGTATAGATCGAGAGTCCGCCATGGACGACGATCTGATCTCCCAGCTTTGGCAGTTGATGCTGTCGCAGCGCCTGCCCTCGGAAGAGGACGCACTTCAGGCACCCGTCGTCGTCGCCCAAGCTGAAGTACGTATGCCCGGCCGACGATCGACTAAGGTCAAGAATTTCCCCCTCGAGCCAGAGATCAGAGTACAGTGGGTCCGATTCGAGCGCTTCGCGCAAGAGGTAAACAAACGCCCCAACGGGGAGGAGCCGCAGGGTCACGAGTGCTGGCCCTGCCCGGCTCTGAGGCGCATCAGTGGTGATCCGTACTCAACCGGCTGCCCATTGCCGACAAGAATTGTTTCGACAACACCAGATGCGTCGGCGGCGATCTCATTCATGATTTTCATTGCCTCGATGATCCCGATCGTCTGCCCGACATACACTTCATCTCCCTCGTTCACGAATGGCTGGGCGCCCGGCGTGGCCGAGGTGTAAAACGTGCCAATCATGGGCGCGGTGATCAAGGTTTCGGGGACGGACGCCGGGGGCGCCGAGGCATCAGCCTCCAGGCGGGCTTGACTGGTTCCTTCGAAATCAGCCGCCGGTCGTCGTAAGCGAACCGACATCGGCCCCACGTCGAGATCCAATTCAGTAATGGACGACTGGCGCATGACGCTGGCGAGAGACCGTACAAGGTCGGCAACACGCTCTGGGGCTGGGGGGGACGGTTCGGCCCCGTTCCCGCTCTGCGCCACCTAGCTGACTCGCTCGATATATTCGCCCGATCTCGTGTCGACCTTCAGGGTGTCGCCGATATTGATGAACAGGGGGACGTTAACGACGTGCCCCGTCTCCAGCGTCGCGGGCTTCGTCGCACCGCTGGCGGTGTCGCCTCTGAGTCCCGGGTCGGTCTCTGCCACCTTCAGGAGCACCGACGGCGGCAATTCGATATCGATCGGTTCTCCGTTATACGTGAGGAGATCGACGACGTCGTTCTCACGGATGAACCTGCCGTTCTCGCCAAGCGTAGAGGTGCTGAGGACGATTTGGTCAAACGACTCGGTGTCCATGAAATGACGCTGATCACCGTCCGCATAAAGGTACTGAACGTGCTGGCGGTCGAGCCGTACCTGCGGAAACTTCGCTCCAGCCTGCACGGTGTGCTGCGTCAGTGACCCGGTGCGCAAATCGCGAAGCGTCATTCTCACCTGCGCGGACCCGCGACCTTGCTTGTTGTGCGAAAAATCGACGACCTTGACCAGGCGCCCGTCGAGGTCGAACGTCAATCCTTTTCTCAGATCACCAGTTTCAATCATCGAGCAATACGTCTCCTACTTTGGCGCCGCGGAGAGGACATCCAGGCCCGTCGCGGTCACCACGCAAAGATCCTCGATTCGAATGCCACCCCAGTTCTCAAAATAGATCCCCGGCTCGACAGTGATCACCTGACCTGGTGCGAGGATGTCCTCTGAATTCTTCCCCAACGACGGGACCTCGTGAATCAATAGGCCGACGCCATGACCGAGCCCGTGCACAAACTGTTCACCGAGGCCCGCGTTCGTCAGATCTTCCCGCGCCACCATGTCGGCGTCGCGACCAGACATGCCGGCCCGGATACTCGAGAGGGCTCGGCGTTGAGCTGTCAGTACCGTATTGTATCTGGCGGTGAATTCAGGCGGCGCCTCTCCCAAGCAGATCGTGCGGGTCAGATCGGCCGTGTAGCCACCAACCCGGGCGCCCATGTCGATCACCACCGGCTCGCCTTCCTGGAGCGGTCGATCGCTAGGATCATGATGCGGACGTGCACTGTTCAGTCCAGCCGCGACGATAACCGGGAACCCAGGGCCGTCTCCTCCGAGTTCATGGATCGCGGACTCGATCCGCCACGCAACCTCTCGCTCCGTGACACCCGCGTTCAACTCGGTCGTTACCGCCACGAATGCCGCATCAGTGATCCGTGCCGCTTCGGCGATCCTCTCGAGTTCCTGTTCATCCTTGGCCGCGCGCAAGGCATGGTATGCCTCACCCGCTGGAATGAGGCGGCTCTCGCCGGACGATTGAATGATGCCAGCGTGGTCGGCGACGGACAGCGCCCGATCTTCGAACGCCACGCGGCGCACGCCCAGCGACTCGAGTTGCTCCCCGAGGAACTGTGACCACGGCCTGCTCCAGGGACGGGCCACGACCGAATGTCGCACCGTGTTCTCGGCCCATGGAAGATTCGTCGGGCTGGTAAAGAGGACCGCCGAATCGGGCAAAACAACCAGGACACCTGAAGACTCGTCTGGCGCGTGATCCCCGGCCGGGAATCCGGAAAAGTAGTGGCGATTTGCTGGGTGAGTAATGATCGCGCCGTCCGCTCCGAGCGCCGTCGTGGCTTCGCGTAACCGATGTAAGCGATCGATCATCGGTTCGCCTTAGAGGATGCTCGCCGGCCAAGCAAGTACTGGAGCGCGAGCCGGTAGCCATCGGGACCCAGGCCGGCTATCTGACCGAGGACGACGGGCGCTATGACGGAATGGTGGCGAAACTCCTCGCGTGCGTGGATGTTGGACAGGTGAACCTCGACAGTCGGGACATTAACGGCCACCAGCGCGTCGCGAACCGCGATGCTGTAGTGAGTTAGGGCGGCTGGATTAATGATGATTCCCACCGATCCAGGGCCAAGCTGCTGGATTGCGTCGACGAGCACCCCCTCGTGGTTGGATTGAAGGTGTTCGAGTCTCAGTGGAGGATCAGCGCCGCGTGCGCAGGCGACGAGGTCGGCCACAATGTCTGCCAGGGTCGTGGCGCCGTAGACGCCCGGTTCGCGGGAGCCGAGCAAGTTGAGGTTGGGGCCGTTGAGAACAAGGACATACTCGTGCTCTGTGGCAGTCACCATGGAACTGTTAGACATCAATTGTCCTGAGTTCGCGGTCAGTGAAGGACCGGATCGACCATCGTGATGCGACGCAGCTCGATGATCTGATCCCGGAGCAGCGCGGCCTTCTCGAACTCGAGATCCCGCGCCGCCGCCTTCATCTGACCTTCGAGCTCCTTGACCATCCGGATCAGCTCATCGCGCGGGATCTCCGCGATGATCCCCGGTTTGCCGCCCGCAGCGTAACCCGCCTCATCTTCGGCGACCGCGCGCACGCGATCAGTGATGTCTTTGATCTCTTTGACGATACCGCGAGGAACGATCCCGTGCTCCTCGTTGTGCTCGATTTGCCGCGCTCGGCGGCGGTATGTCTCGTCGATGGCCGCCTTCATGGAGCGAGTCATCGTGTCGGCGTACATGATGACCTGACCATCAACGTGGCGGGCAGCCCGCCCGATAGTCTGGATTAGCGAGCCCTCCGAACGGAGGAACCCCTCCTTGTCGGCATCGAGCACGGCCACCAGAGAAACCTCGGGTAAGTCGAGCCCTTCCCGTAGGAGGTTGATCCCAACCACGACATCGTGAACGCCGAGCCGGAGGTCACGCAAGATCTCGACTCGCTCCAGGGTATCGATCTCGCTGTGCAGGTAGTGGGTTCGGATACCCATCTCCTTGAAATAGTCGGCGAGATCCTCAGCCATTCGCTTCGTCAGCGTCGTGACCAGAGCACGCTGTCCCACCGCGACTCGCGCATTGATTTCACCAAGCAGATCGTCGATCTGGCCCTTTGTCGGTCGCACCGAGATTGCGGGATCGATGAGTCCAGTGGGGCGGATCACCTGCTCGACGACGCCCTCACTGTGCTCCTGCTCGTACGGACCTGGTGTGGCCGAGACGAACACTGCTTGCGGGATGAGTCTTTCGAACTCGGCAAAGGTGAGGGGGCGGTTGTCGCGTGCCGACGGAAGCCGGAACCCATGCTCGACGAGCACGTCCTTTCGCGACCGATCACCGGCGTACATGCCGCGGACCTGGGGGATCGATATGTGCGATTCATCAATGAAAAGCAAGAAATCGTCGGGGAAATAGTCCATCAGTGTCGATGGCTGCTCTCCTGGCTTCCGCCGTGACAAATGCATCGAGTAGTTCTCGACGCCGGCGCAATATCCTGTTTCCTGAAGCATCTCGAGGTCATACATTGTGCGTTGCCGAAGTCTCGCGGCCTCTAGCAGCTTGCCCTGTGATTCAAGCTCATTGAGCCGCTCTTCCAACTCCTGTTCGATATCTTTGATCGCCCCACGCAGCTTGTCCTCGGTCGTCACGAAGTGCTTCGCGGGGTAGATATCGACCTCGAGCCGCTCGACCAGAAGCTCTCCGGTCAGAGGATCGACCTCAACGATGCGCTCCACTTCGTCCCCAAAGAACTCCACCCGCAAGGCAATGTCCTCGTAGGCCGGGAAAATCTCCAAGGTGTCGCCACGGACACGGAACGAACCACGCACAAGGGTCATGTCGTTTCGGTCGTATTGGATGTCGATCAAGTGGCGGACGATCTTGTCCCGGCGGGCCTGACCGCCGCGGCGAAGCGACACCACCGTTTGCGCGTACTCCTCCGGCGATCCCAAACCGTAGATGCAGGAAACCGACGCCACGATGATCACGTCACGCCGAGTAAGCAGCGCGCGGGTTGCCGCGTGGCGGAGCTTATCGATCTCCTCATTGATGTCGGCGTCCTTCTCGATGAAGGTGTCCGTGCGTGGAACGTACGCTTCCGGCTGGTAATAGTCATAGTACGAAACGAAGTATTCGACCGCGTTGTTAGGGAAGAATTCCTTGAACTCAGCATAGAGCTGCGCGGCTAAGGTCTTGTTGTGCGCGAGGACTATTGTCGGACGATTCACATGCTCGATGACGTTTGCCATCGTGAAGGTCTTTCCCGAACCGGTGACGCCGAGAAGTGTCTGAAATCGTTTGCCCTCACTTAGCCCAGCCACGAGCTGTTCGATTGCCGCGGGCTGGTCGCCGGTCGGTCTTAGATCGGAAACTATCTTGAAATCGGGCATACCCGCTCCTCAGTGACCTGGACCATGAAACGACTGCCGGGCGAAAGGGATTGTAGTCCGGAGCTCGGGAAGAGTGGCTATCGAATGCGATAGAACTCGGCCGCGGGTCCGCCAGACCCGATCACATCGTCGATGTGGCGGACTGACCAGCGCTGTCCCGCCCAGAGTAGCCGCGCCGTCGCCTCGTCGCGCTCGCACCATTCAAAACCGAGAAAATCCGGGCCAAGGTCGATCCTGGCCTGCGACTCGACTTCGAAAGCGAATACGGGAATCAGCACGATGGCGTCGCGCGCCTGATCGTAAATCTGATTGACATAGTCTGCGCTATACGTGGCTCGAGGCACAAGTCCTGTGGTTTCCGCGAGGGCGCGTTCAGCGGCTCCAAGAGCGGTTTCCTCCGCCAGCACCCGAGCATGAATCGCCTGCCAGGAGCTGCCGAGAGGAGCATCCGAGCGCCGCTGCAACAGGAGAAACTGCAGCCGGGCGTTGAGACGACGGACGATATATGCATCGACCGCGTCTGAAACGAGCGATGGCAACGCGTGCCTCCCGTCGGGTTCGTCCCGTGACGACTTCACACACGGCGTTCCGGCCAGTAGTTATCGGGGTGGCCCCTTCGGGCCGCGCCACCGCGGTAAGCGACCCGGATCAAACCTCGGCGGATCATCCCGGTCATCGAGGTCCCGCCCGCGCCAACGTGTCGGTTTACCGAGGCTCGAGGGTCGGGACTGTGCCCACAGCGAAAAGAAGGCGATCGCGCTTGCGATCGCGAGCACTAACGCGCCAAACCGAAATGCCTCGGCAATCAACGCGGCCGTGATCGCCAGCGCAAGTGCTGCCACAAGGCGCAAGAGATCCTGGGGCCAGTTTTGGGGCCACCACCGGTGGCGCGCGCCGACTGAAAGTCGAGCGCTCGCCGAGGCCCGCTGCCTTTGCACGGTGGCCTGCACATTCTCGATCGGCGACGCTGGAGTGTTGGTTCGTTCGAGGATCTCGAGAACCTCACGCTCGAGACGGGATGAGCGCTCTCCCGGATCGCTCGCGTTCATCGATCGCTCCTAGGGGGGGCCGCATCACGGGTTGGAGGCGTTCGGAGGCGTTTGGCAAAGCCGCCGAGAAACATGCGGCCCATATGGTCGGAAACACTTTCAGTCTGGAGCTCGGCCGCGGTGCCCTGGAGCAGCTCGCCCTCGCGGGTGGTCTGGGTGGCCCAAACCGCTCGGGCATCCCGCGCTTCGTTGAAGTACGCGTCCAGTGCCGAGGCGGCGTTCTCATCGTTAGACGCGATGATCTGACGAAGCTCCCCAAGGGTGTCGACCACGGCATCTATCCAACGAGTCACCGCGTCTCGGTTCGTGAGCACAATGTCCCGGTGCATCGCCGGACTGCCCGCCGCAAGGCGTGTCGTATCGCGGAAACCGCCCGCGGTCAACGTTTTCATATCGCGCCAGGATGCGTCACGCGCGACGGCGTTCATCAAGGCGGCGCTGAGAACGAACGGCACGTGGCTCACGCCAGCGACAAAGGCGTCGTGCTCCTCCGCGTCGATAAAGAATGGCTCGGCGCCGGCCGCCGCGATCAGACCCAGCACCGTACGCACCGCGTCCTCGGAGGCGGTGACCGACGGCGAAACGCACCAGGTCGCTCCCACGAAGAGATCGGCGTCTGCACCCTCGATACTCTGGGTCTTCCCCGCCATAGGGTGGCTGCCGACGAAATGCACCTCCCGTGGAAAGACCTCATTCGCCCATTTCAGAACCTGAGCCTTAGTTGAGCCGGTGTCGAGGACAATCGTCCCGGGCCGCAAATGCGGCACGAGATCCTCCATCACGTCTCGCATCGCCTTCACTGGCGTAGCGAGCACGACAACGTCGGATTCGCGTGCCGCCTTCGACAGATCCCACGCGCCCTTGTCAACTGCACCGAGCTTTTCCGCTGCCCGTTGGTGGTCGAGGTTTGGGTCAAAACCTACGACTTCGAGCGGCTTGCGGCCATCGACTTTTCGCTCCTCGGACCACCGGCGCAGGGCAAGACCGATCGAGCCACCGATAAGCCCGAGCCCAACAATCAATACACGCTGCATGAGCGGTTACTCGCTTTCTCTCCCATCGGGCGCTCAAGGGAACGGTCTGTCATGGCTGATACGGCTCTGTGTCGATTTCGCGGATCCATCCCTCGTCGCCATTCTCCGTTCGGAACCTCATCCATCGCTCGCCGTCGCTTGGGTTTGTCGTCGGCTCGTCTTCGTCCAGGTACTCGAGCTCCGTCGCCGGAGGGAGGGCCACAATGACCGGGTCAGCTGTTGACGGACCGGAGCGGAAATTCACGGACTGGCCCGCTCCAATTTGGTGGGTCGGTTCGAAATCGTTGGCGTTCGGAGCCGCAGTCGGTTCAGCGGGCACGGCTTGGGTTGCTACCGTCTGGACCTCGCCGACCGGGGCGGTCGGTGCCGGCTGTTCGCTCTCAGGCTGCCCGCCGGCTGGATCCTCTGGCGCCGGGGTTGGTTGAATCTGCGCGGCGGGAGCGACCATTGGGATCAGATCAGAGAACGGGCGCGAAAGCCACGCGAAAAGGCCAGCAGCGCCGAAGATGCAAATTGCGATGGCGAGAACCATCGTAATGCCGACCATCAGGCCGGCGCGCCGGGACTGTTGCCTGAGCCGCGTACTGAGTCCGGAGTCGGTCATACCTTGGCGTGCCCGACCGACGCTGGCGAAGGTCCGGGAGGTTCCTCCGTAGTTGAAGAAAGGAGTGTAGCATGCACGTTTGAAATCCCCGGATTACTCGTGAAAAAAGCCCCGGTGGCGAGTCGGCCCTTGGATTGGGACCATTTGGCGCAGCATTGGAGAGGCCGTGCCTCTTGAGATTGCCGGTATGGACCGCTACCCTCCATTGATGATGAGATCCTGGACCGTGGCGCGCGTCAGCGGCATCGATGTTCGGTTGCACCCAACATTCGCTTTTGTCTTTCTCTGGGTCCTGATCGACTGGCGTCGAGTTGGCGCTGGGAACGGCGGGTCATCAATCGCCTTCTCGGTCATTCTCGTCCTCCTCATATTCACCTGCGTCCTCTTGCACGAGTTCGGCCACGCCTTCATGGCTCGCCAGCATGGGGTGCGGGTCCACGATGTCTCACTTTCCGCCATCGGCGGAGTTGCACGTATGGAGCAACTTCCGGAAGAATCGCGGGCGGAAGTGTTGATCGCCCTTTCCGGACCGGCGGCCAACCTCGCGTTCATCATCGCGATGGCGCCGATTGTCCTCCTCGCGGGTGTTGTTAGCGGATTCTCCTCGCTCGAGGACTACGCGACCACGGTGTTCGAGCCGTCGCCAATCGGACTCCTTACGACGTTACTGTACGCAAACGTGCTTATTATCGTCTTCAACGTGCTCCCGGCTTTCCCCATGGATGGCGGGCGAGTCTTTCGGGCTGCACTCACATCGGCCGTGGGACGCGAAATGGGGACCCGCATAGCGGTCGTCGTGGGCCAAGCATTCGCTGTCGTCCTTCTCCTTTTCAGCATATTTGTGGCGCAGAGCGTAATTCTCGTGCTCCTGTCCGTATTCGTCATAGTGGTTGCGTACGGCGAAGAGCGCGCCGTGCGTGTGGAGAGCGCCATGCGCCGCATGCGCGTCGGCCAGTTTGCGCTCTGGGATTCAGGTGGGATCGGTCCCAATCAGCCCTTGACTAACGCTCTCCGGGGTGGTCTCCGCGACATAACGGTCACGGAGGGCGGCCGGGTCGTCGGTGTGCTCTGGAGAAATCGCCTCCTCGCGGAGCTTGGCAGGACGGTTAGCGGGCGCACCGTCGGCGACGTGATGGAACGTGACCCGATTACTGTCGACATCGACATGCCGATCTACGATGTGCACCAGCTTATGGAGGAACAGGATCTTTGGGCAGTCCCAGTGATCGAATCGGGCATGTACAGAGGCATCTTTACCGGTGATCGGTTCCTCCACATCTACAGTCAGCTCTCTCCTGACCCGGTTCAGGCAGCCCGTCACTTCATTGAGCGAAGGCTCTTGGCTCGCCTTCGTGCGTAAGAGAATCGGGGTGGTATCACACAATGGCGCTCGACAACGACCTTGATCCGTTGTGCCGCGGGGGGTACGATCAACACAATTCCGGCGTCGCACCCCTGCAGGATCGCCCATGAAGGTGTCATCACGAGGCGAATATGGCGTCCGAGCGATGGTTGCCTTGGCCAAGAACTATGGAGACGGTCCCATGTCCATCGCCGCCGTCTCCAAGGCGTCCTCGGTGCCAACCGCGTATCTCGAGCAACTGATAGGACCGTTACGACGTGCCGGGCTCGTGAAGAGCACCAGGGGTGCTCATGGCGGGTATCAGCTTACGCGGGATCCCTATGAAGTGCGTGTCGGCGACGTTTATCGGGTCATGGAAGGCCCAGTTGCTCCCATGGAGTGCGTTTCCGAAGATATCTCCGAACAGACCTGCCCCCTGATCGCCGGGTGTGAGACACGTCCCGTGTGGCTCCAGATGCGAGATGCGATCGCGAACACGCTTGACTCGACAACTCTCGGCGACCTCATAAGTCAATCGCCACGGCGATCCTCTCGCGGGGGTGGGGTCGGCGGCAAACAGCCAACGGCGGTCGGCTAGGCAGGGTCAGCGATCGGTTCTGTGACGTACCGCTGATCGCCTTGAGATTGAGCCGTTTTTTTCAGGTCTTCCCATGGACGACATCATTTATCTCGATCATGCTGCGACGACGCCGGTCGATCCCGGGGTGCTCGAGGCAATGGTTCCCTATTTTTCGGAACGCTATGGAAATCCTTCGAGCATCTACCACCTCGGACAGGAATCGAGAGCCGCTATCGACCGTGCTCGAGTTGCCGCGGCTCGCGTGCTGAGTTGTGATGTTAGCGAGATCGTCTTCACTAGTGGAGCGACCGAAAGCGATAATCTCGCGTTGCGCGGCACTGCTTGGGCGGCACGGCTGAGACCCTCGGCGAATGACGCGGCCCCGCACATCGTCACGACGGCAATCGAGCACCACGCGGTCCTGCACACGGCTCACGCGCTTGAGCGGCAGGGATTCGCCGCGACATACATCGTCCCAGATAGCCGAGGAATCATAGATCCGGACGCGATCGCCTCGGCCGTGCGTGATGACACCTGCCTGATCTCGGTGATGTACGCGAACAACGAATCGGGGGCAATCCAGCCGATTCAAGAGATCGCCGCCATCGCTCGCAACCGAGGCATCCCGGTTCATACCGATGCCGTGCAGGCCGCGGGCAGCCTTCCGTTGCTCGTCGACGAGCTCGGCGTCGACCTGCTTTCGCTGTCAGCCCACAAATTCTATGGACCGAAAGGGGTCGGACTCCTTTACGTGCGGCGAGGCGCCCTGATCGATTTCCAACAGGCGGGCGGCGGCCAGGAGCAAGGGCGGAGGGGAGGAACGGAAGACGTGCCCGGAATCGTTGGTCAAGGCGTGGCGCTCGAGCAGGCGGATAGCTGGCGCGAGGCCTACACGGAGCACTGTCGCGGGCTTCGTGACCGGCTCTACGCTGGACTCCTCTCAGCCATACCCGACGCGACCGTGAACGGTCCCTTAGACTCTTCACAACGTCTCCCGAACAACGTCAATATTTCGATTCCGGGAGTTCAGGGTGAGACGCTACTGCTCAGCCTCGATGTTCTCGGCATCGCCGCCTCTGCCGGGTCTGCATGCACCACCGGAAATACCGAGCCCAGCCACGTGCTTCGCGCAATGGGGCTTTCGGACGAGGCGTGTCGGTCGAGTCTCCGCTTCACTGTTGGACGGTCGAATACCGAAGAGCAAATCGATGCCACCATTGATGCCGTAGTTGAGTCGGTTGGTCGGGTCAGGGCGCTGACGACCAGCCATGCGAGCTAAGTTGAGGGATCGTTTTCCGGGAACTCCGGCGCCCCGAACCTCAAATCTGCCAGGATCTCTTCGAAGACGTGCTCGGAGACGCCTCCCGATACCTCATCGAGCGAGGGGAGGTCCGCGAGCGACCTCAGGCCGAACTGCTTGAGAAACTCAATTGATGTGACGTACTGATTCGGGTTGCCCACCGTGGGAAGCCGGCCCGCGACTTCAATGAGCTCTCTCGCGTGCAACGTCGCGAGCACTCTCGAGCAATCGACTCCTCTGAGAGCCTCAACCTCTGCCCGGGTGACGGGCTGCCGGTAGGCGATCAGCGCTAGCGTCTCGAGGGCCGCGCCCGAGAGCCTCACTTCGCGGTCGAGTCGAAGGAACCGGCGGACATACGAAGCGAACCGTGGCGCGGAGGATAGGTGTGCGGTGCCCCGGTGCTGTATCACGACCCATCCGCGCGACGGATCCTGACCCAGCTGCGAGAGCGCCTCCTCCACAGCGGAAAGCGGGACACCAGCGATATCCGCAAGATCGCGGAGCTGTGCCGGCTCCGGTGAGACGAGCAGAAGTGCTTCCAGGAGCGCGGGAAGGTCGCCGGGGTCCACGCCAGCGGAGGCGGGAAATTCAGCCTGCGTCACTGACGAATAGCTCCCGCTAGTCGGCCTGTTTACGACCATTCGTTTGAGGTGAGTCCCAAGGCGATGATTCTGATCGCGAGTCGAACGCAACTCTGGAACGTGACAGCGTGATCGGACCGAAAAGCTCGTTCTGAGTGACGTCGATCAGCCGCCGACGCATGAGGGTGAGCACAGCGAGAAAGGCCACCGCGGTTTCTTGGCGACCAGCGCAGGCCCCTCGGATATCGTCAAACGAGGTCTGCCGATCAAGGGTGAGGGCCGAGGTGATCCTGCCAACCATCTCCCGCAGCGAGACGACGCGAAACGCCGGAACGAGAACGGGTTTCAAGGGAAGCCGTGTCAGCCAACGGCTGACGGCGGTCGTTAGCGCGGATGGTGGCTGGGGAGGGAAGCGGGCGGACTCCACTAGTGGGGAGGCGATCCCTTCTCCGCGGCCGAACGCGCCGGCGCCGGCCTGCTGCCGGCTCGCTAGTAACGCCGCGGCCACCTTCACCGCCCGGTACTCCTCGAGTTGCCGAACGAGGTCGATTTCGTCTGGCTCATCTACTGTTTTCACCGGTCGGGGAAGCAGAGCGCGAGACTTGAGGACGGAGAGCCGGCCCGCCACCGTGACGAATTCAGCGACGAACTCGGGAGTTGATGATTCCAGGGCGTTTACGTACTCGATGAACTGGTCGAAGACGGCGAGCAAGGAGATGTCGCTGATCGATAGTTGGTCCCGCTCGATGAGGCGCAGCAGCACGTCGAGTGGCCCCTCGAAGGTGGGAAGCCGAAGCTGGTAACCGTCGAGCGATGGGGGTGCGGAAGAAATCGTGGCCATGGAGTGAGTCTACGCGATGTGGCGGGACCGTTGGCCTACGAGCGTCGGAAGCATGGCGGACGGCCTCACGTCTACGCTCAATCGCCCGCGAAGATCTTCATCAACAAACCGAGGACCGGCGTCGTTATCCCCCCGATGATCTCGCTGCCAATACCTCGTCCAAAAATCAAGAGCAAGATGAGAATTGGCACGCCGTACCGCTCCAGCGGCGCGAGTACGGGCCGCCAGAAGGGCGGGAGAACGGCCGAGAGAATGCGTGATCCGTCAAGGGGAGGGAGCGGGATCATGTTGAACGCGGCCAGACTGAAGTTGACAATCATGAAGATCCACAAGAACCGCTCTGCTTCTCCAAGACGTGCACCCGAAAATGAGGCAATGCGCAAGATGCCAGCGGCGAGCGCGCCCAGTACGACATTGGAAAGGGGTCCGGCGAGCGAGACGAGCGCCATGCTGCCCTGGCGGCCGAAGCGCCCGGCGGGTCGCAGTCGAAAATCGTTCACCGGGACCGGTCGACCCCAGGCGATGCCGGGAAGACCAAGCGCGATCAGGAAGAACATCAGCGCGCCAACCGGGTCAAAGTGAACCGCCGGGTTGAGACTGATGCGTCCAAGGTGGCGCGCAGTGTCGTCGCCGAGCATCCACGCGGTCCAGGCGTGCATGAACTCATGGATCGTTATGGCGATGATGAAAGTGACGATGATCGCCGCAAAGGACCGGGGATCGAAGTCACCAAAGTCTGGCATCAGTGAACGCCTGCGCGCGTACCTAGATCGCGTTGAATTTCGCCGCGCCTCCCGGAGCCTGCTCTGCGCCGGAACCAGGATACAGATGGCAGGCCACGTGGTGGCCGTTGCCTTGGTCCGCGAAGACCGGATCGACCTGGCGACAGACTTCCATCGCGTAGGGACATCGCGTGTGGAAGTGGCAGCCGGAGGGTGGGTTGATAGGGCTGGGAACGTCGCCGGGCAGAATGATCCGCTCGCGACGCTTTTCGATGACAGGGTCGGGGATCGGAACCGCCGAAAGGAGCGCCTTGGTGTACGGGTGCAGGGGATCCTCATATAGCTCGTTGCGGTCCGCCATCTCGACGATCTTGCCGAGATACATCACGGCCACCCGGTCAGAGATGTGCTTGACCACCGAGAGGTCGTGGGCGATGAACAGGTACGTGAGGCCGAATTGCTCTTGCAGATCCTCCAGGAGGTTGACGATCTGGGCCTGAATCGAGACATCGAGCGCCGACACCGGTTCATCGGCGACGATGAAGTCGGGATTGGCGGCGAGCGCCCGCGCGATACCAATGCGTTGGCGTTGTCCGCCGGAGAACTCATGCGGATAGCGGTTGGCGAAGTAGGGGTTGAGCCCGACCGTTTCCAGCAGCTCCTGCACCCGTTGGGTACGCTCTCTCTTGGGGACGAGATTGTGAATCTGCATTGGTTCGGAGACGATATTGCCGACCGTCATGCGCGGGTTCAACGAGGCGTAGGGATCCTGGAAGATCATCTGCAGATGGCGGCGCATCTTGCGCATATCGCCGCCGCTGAGCTTCGTGAGATCCTTGCCCTTGAAAATGACCTCGCCGTCGGTCGGCTTGTAGAGTTGCAGAATCGCGCGGCCGGTGGTCGACTTTCCGCATCCGGACTCGCCCACTAGACCCAGGGTTTCTCCCGGTTTCACATCGAACGAGATGCCGTCTACGGCCTGGACGGCGCCTACCTTACGCTGGAAGATGATCCCTCTGGTGAGGGGGAAGTGCATCACCAGATTATTGACGGACAGGAGTGACTCGCCTGCGCCGTTGCTCTTCGCGCCGTTTGCCGACACCGAGAGCGCGGGGCTCTTTACCGCGGCATGAGAGGCGCTCTTCTGTGTGGGTGCTGCCATGGATTGCCTCCTCTTAAACCGTGTTGGTATCGGGATTGGGTACTGCGGTGGGAAGTCCCGGATTATTGGGGTCCTGCACGCCGTGGGAACCTGGAATCACGGTTTCGAGGCTGTAGTCCACATCGCTGCTGGGGGGAGGATGCCCATGCTGCAGAGCCACCAGATCCTGGTCGGATTCCTTGCTGACCTCTTCCCAGAACCAGCAGGCGGACCAATGCCCAGGATTGACCTCGAGGAGTGGGGGATTCTTCTGCTCGCATTTTTCACGCGCATAGTTGCACCGCGGGACGAATGGGCACATGTCAGGCAGATCGATGAGATCAGGTGGAAGCCCGCGGATCGGCTCGAGCTTTTCTTTCCGCATGGCGTCCAATCGCGGGATCGACTTCAGCAACCCGACGGTGTAAGGATGTCGAGGATTGGCAAAGATCTCCTCGGTTGACGCCGTTTCCACGATATGACCAGCGTACATGACCTGGATGCGATCGGCCATACCTGCCACGACGCCCATTGAGTGGGTGACCAGGATGACCCCGGTGTCCCGCTCCATCTGCAGCGTTCGCATCAGATCAAGAATCTGAGCCTGGATCGTCACGTCCAACGCGGTCGTTGGCTCGTCGGCGATGAGGAGCTTAGGGTTGCACGAAAGCGCCATCGCGATCATCACGCGCTGACGCATGCCTCCTGAGAATTGGTGCGGGTACTGATCAACCCGTTCTTCGGCGTTCGGGATACCGACCATCTTCAGCAGCTCGATGGTCCGATCGCGCGCTTGCCCTTTGTTCATACCCATGTGGAGTTGGAGCGCTTCACTGATTTGCCGGTTGATGGTGAGTACCGGGTTCAGGGACGTCATCGGATCTTGAAAGATCATCGCGATGTCGTTACCCCGAATCGCCCGTACTTGCTCATCGGACATTCGCAGGATGTCGTCCCCGTTGAAGAAAATCTCGCCGGCCACGATCTTGCCGGGAGGACTTGGGATGAGGCGCATGATGGACAGGCCCGTCATGCTCTTTCCACAACCGGACTCCCCGACGACTCCGAGGGTCTCCCCTGGCATGACATAGAACGACACGTCGTCAACAGCCTTGACAACGCCGTCCTGCGTCTTGAATTGCGTTTTCAGGTTGCGGACTTCAAGGACCGGACCGCCCCGGCCGTTGCCACTGGTCTCAGCGCTGGCGCGGCGCCTTGCCCTCTCCTGCGCGACCATTTCTGCTCCTCTCGGTCACCGGCTCACTTGCTGCTGACTCCGCTTCGAGTCCTATTTCTCGTCGAGGTTGTGGGGCGCACTACGTACCGACGTTGCAGACGGCCGATCGCGTTCCGCGAAGCACCTAAATCTGTGTAATTCGGCAACATGCTGGCGCCGGAGAATACCACAGCGTGATGCCACGCTCAATCGTCAACCGGCAAGGCTTCCGCCGGCGCTTCTCCCAGCAGTTTGCGGAATCGGACGCGGTCCTCGCCAAGTCCATCATAGTCGGGGGCATACGGAATGTCGCCCCGGTAGCTCAACCCGGAAAGCGGCTGGAATCCGATTCGGGTGTGAAACACGATTGAACCGTGATTCTCCGGCGACGTAACGGCCAGAACCTCGTGACATCCTTGCAGCGCTGCATCGCTGAACAGCCGCTGGTAGAGCGCCTCGCCAATTCCCCGGCTGCGAAAACAGGGGTCGACTCCGATGAAATGGCAGTAGATCAGGCGCGGGTCAGTCTGCGACTGGAACCCAGCGAGGAATCCGATGATGGCGCCGCCCTGGACCGCGACGTATGTCCAGGGTCGAAAATGCGTGAAGAACAGCCGCGGCAGCATGACGCCCATTCGACGCCCGCCCCACCAGGCATCGATATGGTTGATGATCCGATCGTAGTCGGCAGGGTCCGCATTGCGGATCGTGATGCCCGTTTCCATGGACTACCGGTTGATCTGACTCAGCATGTCTTTGGAGGCGCGCATCAGCAGTGCCGGCGCGTTCGCCACGACCATCTGGAAACCTTGTGAGAGTCGGTGGTTGGTCTGGTCCGCGTCCGCGGCGACGATACCGAGAGCCACGCCGCGCCCCTTTGCGGCGTCTGCCACTTGCTGAATCACCGCTTCGACTTCAGGATGGCCGATCTGACCCCCGTAGCCCATGGATTGTCCGAGATCAGTCGGACCGACGAAAAACACATCGAGTCCTGGTGTCTCCAGCAGGGCGTCGACATGCGACAACGCGTCAATGTGCTCGAACTGGATGATGCTCAGGACGCGATCGTTGATTGCCGGGACTAGATCCGACATTGGGCCACCCTGGCCGTAGTCGAATGTGCGCCCCCCGGCAAGCCCGCGATTGCCGGCCGGCGCATACCGCATCGATTCGACTGCGTCTCTGGCTAGCGCCGGCGTGTTGGTCTGAGGAATCATCACCCCGGAAACGCCGAGATCCAGGTATTTCAGAATAACTTGTCGGTCATTTTCGCCAACCCGCACCAGTGCCGGGATGTCCCGTGCTTCCGCCGCAAGGATCATGGGATAGGCATCGGTCGGGCTGATTCTGCCGTGCTCGGCATCAAGAAGCGCGAAATCGAACCCTGCTAGCGCCACAATTTCAACGGTGTCCGGGGAGGGCATGGGTATGAATATGCCAATCGCGGGTCCCCCATTGCGCAATTTCTCCTTGACCGGGTTATTCAGTCGCATTCCACTCCCCAAACCCGCGGCGCGCGGAAATCTCTCGCCAGCCTTCGCTAGATCAGCACCATCCATTCTAACTAAGGCCAGACCGAGATGAGGCAACGGCGTGATTCAGTGACGGCACGAGGTTCTACAATCGGACGCGGGCGATGTTTCTGGCAGCCGAGAGGACGAGCATGACCGTCACAGAGCGACCCGATGCGGAGAGATCATCGGACGCGGAAAACGAGACCTCGTGTTGGCTGGCCATCTCTCGCGTGCCGCACATTGGACCAGTTCGCATCGAGCGCCTGCTTGCGCGGTTTGGCTCGCTTGCGTCCGCTTGGTCGGCTCCCCAGGAAGAGTTGCGCGCGACACTGGAGCCAAAACCTCTCGCCGAGCTCCTGGCGGCGCGAAGCCGTATTGACCCAGTCAGCGAGCTCGATCGCATCGCTCGACTGGGAATTCGCATCATCCATCCTGGCCATTCCTCATATCCCAAACTGCTTGCCGAGATTTCGGGACGTCCTTCTATTCTATATGTACGGGGTGAGCTCCTCCCGACCGACGACGCGTCAGTAGCAATCGTCGGTACTCGGCGCGCGACGCCCTACGGCAGGCAATCAGCCGAACGTATCGCTGGGGAACTGGCTCGCGCAGGGGTCACCGTCATCTCGGGGTTAGCTCGCGGCGTGGACGCTGCCGCTCACCGCGCGGCATTGGGCGCTGGGGGGCGAACGATCGCCGTACTCGGGTCGGGCCTGGACGTGATCTATCCGCCCGAGCATCGCGGGCTCGCCGAACAGATCCTCGAGTCGGGTGCGGTCATCTCGGAATTCGCACCTGGAACGAAACCGGATGCTCAGAATTTTCCCGCTCGAAATCGAATCATCTCCGGAATGACGCTAGGAACCGTGGTCATTGAGGCGCCCCTCCGCAGTGGCGCCTTGATCACCGCGACCTTTGCCGCGGACCAGGGCAGGGAAGTATTCGTGATCCCGGGGAGCATCTTCGCCCAGAGCAGTGAGGGCACCAATGCACTATTGCGTGACGGCGCACGAATAGCGCGCAATGGAGCCGATCTCCTCGAAGATTTAGGGTTGGGAGTAGGGACCAATTCCGCGGCAACACAAGGCCGGCTCCCTCTCGAAGAGGACGAGCGCCGGCTGTATGACGCCCTCGGCAAGGAAGCACGCCATATCGACGAGGTCGCCGAGGAGGCTGGACTGACTGCGGGAGCCGCCTCTGCCCTCTTGCTCACGATGGAGCTCAAGGGCTTGATACGGAACCATGGCGCGCAATATTACGTTCTCAGATAGAACCCTTCGACACGACGAGCGTTAGATTCGCCCTTGAGTGCGAGTTGTCATTGACATGGCGCGTCAGGGGTGTCTAAGGTTCCGCCCCGTTCGCAACGGCCACCGAGCCGTGGTCCGTTGCGCCACGTTCCCGTTTTGCCATCACCCGCCTCATACGGAGACCCTAGAGCACGATGCCTGAATCCCCATCGGCCAAACCGCGGCGTGCCGCGGGAAAACCAAAACCCTCGAACCGATCCACGAAATCCAAGACAACGGCTCCGAGTCCCGGCCGCGGCCGGCTCGTCATCGTCGAGTCCCCGGCGAAAGCCAGGACCATCGGGAAGTACCTCGGCAGCGGTTATACCGTCAAAGCGTCAATGGGTCACGTGCGGGATCTGCCAAAGAGCACGCTGGGTGTTGACGTCGACGACAATTTCACGCCGACCTATCTGGTTCCTAGGGACAAGTCCAAACTGATGAAGGAACTCAAGGAGAGCGTGCAAAAGGCGCGTGAGGTCTACCTGGCCACGGACCCCGATCGAGAAGGTGAGGCAATCGCCTGGCACCTTATCCAGGCGACCGGTGCGTCGTCCAAACCGGTGCATCGGGTGGTCTTCTATGAGATCACCCCTGACGCGGTGAGCGAGGCCATGGCCAGCCCGCGGGACATCGATCCGGATCTGGTCGATGCCCAGCAGGCGAGGCGAGTCCTTGATCGGCTGGTCGGCTACAAAGTCAGCCCTCTTCTTTGGAAGAAGGTCAAGCGCGGGTTGTCGGCGGGGCGCGTTCAGACTGCAGCGCTCCGCATCATTGTCGAGCGGGAGCGGGAAATCCAGGCATTCGAACCCGTCGAGTACTGGTCGATCGATGCGGAATTGGCGAAGCGGACCGGAGCTGAGCCCCGGCCTCGCGATGTCTTCCGCGCCGGTTTACATCGCGTTCAGGGCAAGAAACCGAAGCTCGACAATGCCGAGCAGACAGACGCCGTTCTCGCCGCACTGGACGGGGCGCACTATCGTATCGCCGACGTGACGCGCAAAGAGGTGCAGCGACGCCCTTCGCCTCCCTTCACGACAAGCACCCTGCAGCAGGAGGCTTCTCGCAAGATCGGGCTGGGTGTGCGACGCACCATGCAGATCGCGCAGGAGCTTTACGAAGGGGTGGATCTTGGCGGCCAGGGTACGCAGGGCCTCATCACCTATATGCGGACCGACTCGACTAACGTCGCTGCTTCAGCCCAATTTGCTGCTCGGGATGAGATCGCTCGTCGTTACGGGCCGGAGTACGTACCGGAGAAGTCCCCTGTTTACTCCCGCAAGGCGAAGAGTGCTCAGGAGGCGCACGAAGCCATCCGCCCAACCTCACCTCATCGCGACCCGGCAAGCGTCAAGCCCTTCCTCTCCTCGCAGCAGTTTCGCCTCTACCAGCTCGTCTGGCAGCGGTTCATCGCGTCACAAATGCGACCGGCCATCCTGGACCAGACCGGGGTGGATATCGCCGCCGGACGACCAGAGGAGATCTCTCGCCCAACCGACCCGCCGTTCCTTTTTCGGGCGACAGGTTCAGTCGTCAAGTTCCCTGGATTCATGGCCGTTTATCAAGCCGGTCGAGACGAAGGAGACGCCGCGGACGAACTGGAGAAGGGGGCGTTGCCCGCTCTCGGAACCGGGGAAGATCTCGATCTCCTGCGGCTCTTGCCGGAGCAGCACTTCACCCAACCCCCGCCCCGGTTCACCGAAGCGTCACTGGTCAAGGCGCTGGAGGAACAGGGAATCGGCCGGCCAAGTACCTATGCTCCGACGATCGCGACGGTTCAGGCTCGCGGCTACGTCATGACCGAGGAGAAGAAGCTTGTCGCCACCGAGTTGGGGCTCATCGTCAATGACTTGCTCGTGGAGCACTTTCCACGCGTCTTCGATGTTGGGTTTACCTCGCAAATGGAGGAGGAGCTTGACGAAATCGCGTCCGGAGAGAGGTCCTGGGTGCCGACGCTGCGCGAGTTCTACGACCCGTTCGTCGAGACCTTAGCTCGCGCCGAGCAGACGATGGAGCGGGTCCGGCTCAAAGACGAGCCGGCTGGCGAGGACTGCGAGCTCTGCGGCCGCCCGATGGTCATCAAGCTCGGCAAGTTTGGAAAGTTCCAGGCGTGTAGCGGGTTTCCTGATTGCCGTAACGCACGCCCGCTCTTGTTGCGCGTCGGCGTGCGCTGCCCAACGTGTGGCGAAGGCGAGGTCGTCGAGCGGCGTTCCAAGAAGGGGCGTGCGTTCTTCGGGTGCGAGCGCTATCCATCCTGTGACTTCGTGTCTT
>JAHWJF010000484.1 GCA_019348515.1 Chloroflexota bacterium
CAGGGGCACTGCACGATCCATCGGTGTCGGCCGACTTTCTGGCGCGCATTGTCTCCGAGGTGGATCGGCTGGCGCAGCTTGTCGATGAGCTGCTCGATCTGGCGCGGCTGGAGTCCGGTCGAATTCAATTGTCCTTAGAGCGCATTGAGCCGGAAGCCCTCATTAGCCAAACAGTTCGGCGGATGGCGCCACAGGTCGAACGGGCGGGTTTGACTGTGGACGTCGTGGTTACGCCCGGAACCCCGGCTATCGTCGCGGATCGGACGCGGGTGGATCAGGTGCTACTCAACCTTGTGCACAATGCGGTCAAGTTCACTCCCACTGGTGGGGCGATTACGATCCACGCCT
Source organism: Chloroflexota bacterium (assembly GCA_019348515.1). Lineage (GTDB taxonomy): Bacteria > Chloroflexota > Chloroflexia > Thermomicrobiales > UBA6265 > JACCXM01. Next base: position 349 of record JAHWJF010000484.1, read on the forward strand.
TACCGGTGGACGATCGAGTCGAGTTCCGGATTCGGGATACTGGGGTCGGAGTCCGTTCGGAGGATCTCCCCCGGCTCTTCGAGCGGTTTTATAAGGCAGATCGCGCGCGACGGTCTGAGGGGACCGGACTCGGACTGGCCATTGCCAAGCATATCGTCCAGGCGCACGGGGGATCCATTTGGGCTGAGCAAAACGATGGAGGCGGCACGGTCTTTGTGTTCCAACTTCCGATTGAAGGACCGTCGTTGACTGAGGTGGGCGGCGATGCGCGGGTTACCGAGGGCGAAAGCGCCGCCTAGCGCCGGCCGGAGCGCGGGTCAAGGGCGTCCTGTAGTCCATCACCGAGGACGTTGAACGCGAAGACCGTGAGGGTCAAGGCGAGGCCAGGAAAGGTCGTGTACCACCATGCCTCCCGAAAATAGTTTCGCGCTGTCGACATCATGGTGCCCCATTCGGGCGACGGCGGCTGCGCGCCAAGTCCGATGAACGAGAGCGAGCTGGTAGCCAGAATGGCATAGCCGACGTCGAGCGTGAGCTGGATGATGATGACCGAGACAGCGTTCGGCAGGATATGCCTGGCGAGAAGCCGGGGGCCGGACAAGCCGATACTCTGCGCGGCCGTGACGTAGTCCCGCTCCCGGATCGTCAGGATCTGACCCCGTACTAGACGGGCGTACCAGGGCCAGAAGACCGTGGCCAACGCGACCATCGTCCAGTGGAGCTCGCGGCCGAGCGACGCCGCAATCGCGATGGCGAGAATCAGTGCCGGGAAAGCCAGAAACATGTCGGTGAAGCGCATCAGGATCTCGTCGACGATGCCTCCAAAGTACCCGGCAACCGATCCAACAAGGGTTCCAAAGACGACCGCGAAGCCGAGGACGACGACGGCTACCTGCAGGCTGATGCGAGTGCCAGCCATGACGCGGCTGAGCAAATCACGCCCCAGCTCGTCTGTGCCGAGCGGATGCGAGAACGACGGGGCGAGGAGCTTGGCGCCGGTGATGTCCTGCGCGTAGGGATCTGCAGGGGCGAGTGTCTGGCCGAAGATTGCGAGCACGAAGAAGAGCACGACGATGACGAGGCCGACAAGATTGAGCTTATTGCCGATGAGGAACCGTTTGAGGTTGCGTCGGAGCTGGCTTTGCGCCCCCGATGTTCCCGTGAGCGTGGTGACCCCAGGGGGCGAGACGTCGCTGGCATAGGAGACAGCGGCGCGTTCCGCGGTGGCCGCGGTATCAGTCCCCATCAGTACGCGATCCTGGGATCGAGGAAGAGATACGCGATGTCGACCACAAGATTCATGAGGACAAAGATCAATGCGATGATCAGGGTGGTTGCCATCGTCGCGTTATAGTCGAGCCGCTGGATGGCTTCGACCGCATATCTGCCAATGCCGGGCCATGAGAAAACGATCTCGACCAGAAACGCTCCCGAAAGCAGGAGACCGATCTGAAGACCGAGTGAGGTGACCGCTGGCAGCATGGCGTTCTTGACCGCATGCCCCAGGATCACCCGTTGGGGCGCAATGCCTTTAGCCCGCGCTGTCCTGATGTAGTCCTGATTGAGCACCTCGAGCATCCCGCCGCGAACCATGCGGGTGACGATCGCGAGCGAACCATAGGCGAGGACTGTGGCTGGCATGATGAGATGGACCAGCGACAAGCGGAACAGTTCCAAGTCGCCGGCAATGAGTGAATCGATCGTGTACAGCCCGGTTACAGTCGCCGGCGGTTCGATGCCAATGGGGATGCGGGCACCGTCCGGTAGCCAGCCGAGCCGGCCGAAAAAGACGAACTGCGCCATGATCGCCAGCCAGAAGACGGGTAACGCCAGGCCGGAGATGGAGATGAACCGGGCGACGTGATCCGGTAGTTTGTCACGCCGGACGGAGGAGAGAATCCCCAGGGGGATGCCAATCAGGGTCGACATGACGAAGGCGATCGCGCCAAGCTCGATGGTCGCGGGCAAGTACCGTTTCAAATCGTCAACAACGGGTCGCCTGGTGGTGAACGACGTGCCAAGATCACCTTGGGCAAGATTGCCCAGATACGTCATGTACTGCTGGGGGAGAGGATCGTTCAGGCCGTATTGCTCGCGAATCTTTTCGACGGCGCTCTTCCCAGCGCGAGGGCCGGCCATGAGCCGCGCGGGATCGCCGGGGATGACGTGTGAGAGACCAAAAGTCATCAGCGAGAGTCCGAAGAGCACGAAGATCAGAAAGATCAGTCTTCGAACAATTAGCCTGACGAGCATGCCGTGATCCCCGTGGTCGCGGGCGCGGTCGCTACCGTGCGTTCAATCCCGTGATGCCGAATCAGGACGAGACCCTCGTCATGCCGTAGACGTTGTAGGCTTCGAGGTACAGCGGGTTCGGGACGAAGCCTTGGATGTCGGCAACAAGAATCGTGAAGTCGACCCGTTGCCCAAAGTAGATGACGGGCGGATCCTGCTCGGTCAGGATAGTTTGCGCCTCCTTCATCAGCGCATC
>JAHWJF010000088.1 GCA_019348515.1 Chloroflexota bacterium
GGACCGTAGCCTCGATGCCAGCCGTTTCGTAGACGGACCGCTCCTGGTCCATGATCTCGATCTCGAGCTCGACGGTCTGCGGATAGTGGGTTCGAATTTGCGACCCGTACCGGTCCTTCAATGGGGTGATGATCCGGCCACGATTGGTGTAGTCCTCCGGATTTGCCGAAGCGACGATCAGGACGTCGAGGGGCAGCTGGATCTTGTAACCGCGAATCTGGACGTCTCGCTCCTCCATCACGTTGAGCAGGCCAACCTGGATCCGTTCCGCCAGGTCGGGCAGCTCGTTGAGCACGAACACGCCGCGGTTCGTCCGCGGGATGAGCCCGTAGGAGATCGTCAGCTCGTCGGAGAGATACCGCCCTTCGGCGACCTTGATCGGGTCAACCTCACCGATCAAGTCGGCGATCGTCGTGTCCGGAGTGGCCAGCTTTTCGCCGTATCGGCGGTCGCGTCCAACCCACGCGATCGGGGTCTGGTCCCCCAGCTCCGCGATCAGGTCGCGCGCATATCGCGACACCGGATTGAATGGGTCGTCGTTGATTTCGGATCCCGCTACGATCGGGATCGCGTCGTCGAGCAAATTCACAAGACTTCGCGCCAACCGCGTCTTGGCTTGGCCACGCTCCCCGAGCAGGATGATGTCCTGACCAGACAGGATCGCATTCTCGACTTGCGGGATGACCGTCCGGTCATATCCGACGATGCCCGGGAAAAGGTCATCGCCCCGGCGCAGGCGCGCGATGAGGTTCTCGCGCATTTCTTCGCGGATCGACCGGGACTGATAGCCGGACTCCTGGAGCTCGCCAAGAGTTGTGGGCCGGTCGGCCCCGTCGGCCTGTTTGGCGACGTCGCTCACGGGTGCAAATCCTCTCTTTATTGTCCATCGCGTGCGGCTTCGACACTGTCGGTGAAGAACACGGAAGGGATCGTGGCATAACGCGGTATTTCGCGCGTTTGCTGATGCTACACGCCTGGCCAACGATGGCTCAAGGCTCGCGTGGGCTTGCGCCGAGGGCGTCTGAACCGTGAACGACTGGCAAATGCTCGATGCGCTGTTCGCGCAACTCGTGCAAAGCCCGTTGTCGGCGGCTGAGCTCGTGAATGGGAAACCATGGTTCGGGTCGGTCCCGGCTAAGCGGCAGTTCCTCGGACATGGTCTCTGACATGCCGGGCAGTTCGTCCAGATTGATGCCAGAGGCGGTTCCCTCCAGCCGCCACACGTCGCGTACCCGCCGCCCGCTCCTGGTGTCGGCGGAGCGCTCCATGACGGCCACGAACTCGAACGCCGCGATCAATGGTGCATGGAGGCGGAGCGGACTTCCGGTCAACGAGCCGACGAATTCCTGAACGGTATCGGCATGTGCAGTCGCCAACAACGTGTACCCACGCTCCGCGGCCTCGAGCATCCTGCCGACCGCCGGACCCCAGAGGTATACCGGCAGATGCGGGCTGATCTCGTTGATCAACACAGCGGTCTCGGCGGCAACGAACACGGGATCCGAGAGGAAGGCAAAGGTCTCGAAGCATCCGCGCGGGTAGATGCGGCGAGTCCGCGGCGGCAAGAAGTCGAGCAACGCCGTGAGGAGCGTCGTCTTCCCTACTCCGCTCGGTCCAGCGACCACCGCCATTGAACGTCGCCGGGCGAGCGCCGCCCAAAGATTCGCGGCGGTCCAGGAGTCGATCGTCTCGTCTCGCATGAGCTCGTCGATCCCGCGCGGCACGGGCGTCGCCCAGCCCGGACCCCACCACCAGAACGGCTCCGTGTACCGTGAGGCGGGACCATCGCACCCACCGTGACCACTCAGCTGAGCACCGGCGCGATCACCGCGACGCATGGTGCTTGGGGTGCGATGAGCTACCCGAGCCGGGCCATTCAGTCCGTCTCGATCTCGGCGATAAATGGGAGATCGCGATACTCCTGCCTACGTGAGAGACCGTAACCGGCGAGTGCAACATCCGGTGCGGTAAACCCACGGCAGACGATGGGCACATCGACAACCCTGGCCGCCTCTCGATCTACAAGCACGCATGCTTCAACGGAGCTTGCGCCGCGGCGTCGTAGCCAACCCGAGAGAAATGTAGCGCTCAGACCGGTGCTTAGCACCTCCTGCACCACGGTGACCGAACGGCCAGCGAGGGAGGCCACCGGCGGTTTCGACACTCGCGCACGGCCCGGTCCGACCTCCCTGGTGATCGTCGTGAGCTCTACCCGGTCGAGATCAACGCCAACACCTAACCGGCGAATATTCTCACCAAGCGATTCAAGAAACCGCTCTGCGCCTCTGCCGACCCCAACCAGGAGCGGTCGCTGACCACGTTCGTGCGTGGCCCGGCTACCCCAAACGTCGACGAGCTGGCACGCGAGCTCTCCGATTCGTCTCTCGACGTCCTGCGTGTCATAGAGGATCTCACCAATACGGGCTTCTTGATCTGGCCTAAGAGATTTATAGACGTTCTGCAATCTCTCGAAATCCCGCAGGTAGAGCATCCGCACGCGCACGTTCGGATACGCCTCGCGGAGGAGCCGAAACTTCCGGTTCTTCCGCGTCACCAGTCGCTGCCGCATCGTTGTTAGCTCGAGATAGAGATCGTGGTCCGGCAGGTAGAAATCGGGGGTGACGAACTCTTGTGGCCGTCCATCACTCCCCCACCGTACCGCGAACGTCGTCGGCTCGTATGCCCAGCGCAACCCGTAAAAGGTCAGGAGCCGGGCTAGTTCGACTTCAGCCGGATGGGCGAAGCGGTCGGCGTTCGGCTGGAGGAGCCACCGCAGCGGCGGAAGCAACTCCTGCCTAACGTCTGTGTGATCATCTGAGCCGGGGCCACGACGCCTCTCAGTGCGATCCAAGAGGTCATTTGATTCTGGGCCTGGAGGAAGGGTCGTTGCCCGGGACATGGGCTCCCCGCGCCATGCGCCACCATCCGGCGGCTGACCGGATACTGCCGCGAAGGCCGCTATCTGCTGTCACTATTTGCGGGGGGCATCAGCATTCTGGCACCCGATCCCCGGATTCGCAACAGCCCCGATGGCACCGGTTTCTGGGAGTTCTGGGCGTAGCCGCGTCAATTTATCCGACTGGCGTGCCAGAGAACGGCGTGGGCCCGCGACGTATACGATCGGATCAGCGCCGTTAAGGACGCTACCTCGCTTCGGTGTCGTCAATCTCCGTGTGCCCCGGAGTCAAGATCGACAGGTGAGTAAAACTCGTATCTTGGTTTGCCCCGTGCCAGTGGAGGGTCCCTGCGGATATGAAGACCACGTCTCCAGGTTCGAGAGCGTGTTGTTCCTCATCGGTGGCGACGAACCCGCTTCCGGACGTGGCGACCAGGACCTGATCGGTGGTGTGCCGGTGCGGCCGGTTCACCGCGCCATCTTCGAACGTCACCGCCGTTACGCGCAACAGATCGCCATGCGACTCATTGACGACTTCCTGGGTAGTGACCGGACCGACGAAAATCGGGTTCGCTGATGGCTTGCCTTGCGAACGATCGAGGCGTACGTGTCGAATACCCGGCATACTTGCTCTCCCTTCCAGCCGACCGCCGGGCTGGGATCAGCCCTGACGTGCTATCGGTAGTATGCCCGGCCAAGGACGCGACCCATGAACGCCCATCTCCTGCCCGAAGAAGACGCTCTCGACGACCCGGACGAGGACGGCGACGCAGATCCGACGCTTCCCGGAGACCTCTGGTTCCGGGGTGAATGGTCCAGAGTGATAAGGAGGCACGCTTCCGGGAGGGGGTAGAGACGCATCGTATACTCTCGGGCGTTTGCGCCACCGGGCCGAGAACACGCGCAACACAGTGATCAGATCGCACACTTGTGAAATACCAAGCAGGAAGAGGACTCAGCACGAATGGCAGAAGAGCAGCGCAGCCCGCGGGATGGCCAGGCATTCGACGTCGTGATGATTGGCGGGGGAACAGGAGGGTACGTGGCGGCCATCCGAGCCGCTCAGCTCGGTCTGGACGTCGCGGTCGTTGAAATCGACAAACTTGGCGGCACATGCCTTCATCGTGGCTGCATTCCAACCAAGGCATTTCTCAAGTCGGCTGACGTCTTTGAGGAGGTCCAGCACTCGGCGGAGTTCGGCGTCACAATCTCCGGCGACGTGGCATTCAATTACCCCGCCGCGCTCAAGCGGTCGAACGACGTCGTCACTGGACAGTACAAAGGACTGCAGTACCTTTTCGACAAGAAATACAAGATCCCTGTCATCGCCGGATTCGGCAAGATCGCTGGCCCAGGTCAGGTTCAAGTCACTCCCGCGGACGGTAGCGCTCCATTCACGCTGGCGACTCGCAATATCATCATCGACACGGGAACCCGGCCGCGGGCGATCAAGGATCTGCCATTCGATGGCACGCGTGTCATCAACTCCGACGATGCGGTCGTCCTGGAGACGCTGCCGGAGAGTTTCATCATCCGCGGCGGTGGCGCGGTTGGCGTCGAGTGGGCGTCGATTTACGGACGCTACGGCTCGAACGTGAGCCTCGTCGGCCGCGTGGTTCCGGCCGAGGACGAGGAAGCGGCCAAGGTTCTCATTCGGGCATTCCAGCGGCAGGGCATTGCCGTGTATCCGGCCTCGCGGCCGACCGCCGACGATATCGACGTCACGGAGTCGGGCGTGCGGATGCGGGTCAAGGATGGCCGGGGTAAGGAAGAGGTCATTGAGGCCGAAGTCCTGCTGGTCGCGATCGGGCGCCAGGGTAATGTCGAAGAGATCGGCCTGGAGACGGTCGGCGTCGCTACGGACGATGGGCTGATCCCGGTCGACGCCATGATGCGGACCAACGTTCCCAACATTTACGCGATTGGGGATGTCAACGGGCAGCAGATGCTGGCCCACACCGCTATGCACATGGGCACGATCGCGGTCGAACATATCGCCGGTCAGAACCCATATCCACTCGACGTGTTGAACTCTCCAATGGTCACCTTCTGCCGCCCGGAGATCGCCAGTGTCGGGCTGACCGAGAAGCAGGCTGTCGAACAGGGCCGCACTGTCAAGACCGGCAAGTTCCCCATGCGGCCGAACGGCAAGGCCGTTATCGAAGGTGAGACCGAGGGGTTCACGAAGATCGTCGCCGATGCGGAGACGAACGATATGCTCGGTCTGACCATCGTCGGACCCCATGCAACAGAGCTCATCGGCGGTCTGGGGATGGGCCGGCTCCTGGAAGTGACACCCGAGGAGATCGGGATCAGCGTCTTCCCCCACCCGACTGTATCCGAGGTCATTCATGAGGCGGCGCTCGACCTGCTCGGGCATGCCCTCCATATATAGACGAGGGTGATAGGGTGGTTGTTCGCTGCGCTCACGGTGATAGGGTGATAGGAGGTACACGGGTCGTCTCCCCATCACCTTATGACCCTATCTCCCCATCACCCTCTGTGATGACAACCACGCCTCCATGATGTGTCGATCGCGCGGGAATGCCAGTTCGGGAAGCTCGGCGACGGAGAACCAACCGATCTCAACCAGGTCGTCTCCGGCTTCCGGGTCACCGGCCGCGGCGGTCGCCGCGTAGACGGCGAGAACGACCGTTTCGCCCTCGCTCGAGTAGAGCCCGATCAAGTCCCCGATTTCGACGTCGAGATTGGTCTCCTCGCGCGCCTCGCGTGCCGCCGCATGCTCGACGCGCTCCCCGCGTTCGACGAAGCCGGCCGGAAAGCTCCACTTGCCGGGCTCGCGGGTGCCCGGTCCGCGTTTGCCCAGGAGAATGCGTCCGTCCCGGGCAATTAACACCCCGACGGCGAGTTTCGGATCGAGAAAGACGACCTGCCCGCAGGCAAGACAGACGGGGCGCATAGACCCTTCGACGTCGCGCTCTTCAGTGGGCGATCCGCACGCGGCACAAAAACCGAGTTGGCCAGTCGGAGAGTCGGAGAGTCGGCCAGGAGAGAAACCGTCTTTACCGACTGACCGACTCTCCGACTCCGGACTTGCCAACTCCGGCATTAGCGCACCCCGAGGACCGTCCACGGGTTGGGGACCGGGCCAATGGGCACGGCGATCAACGTCGGCTCATTCGCGCGCACCGATTCTGCGACCGCCGTCCGCAGCGCGGCCGGCGACTCGGCTCGGCGGCCAGAGAGCCCAAACGCGTCGGCGAGCTTCAGGAAGTCGGGATTCAGGAGGTCGGAGGCAATCGTACGGCCACCAAACTGTTCCTGCTGGATGCGGCGCACGTTTCCGAACGCATCGTCGGTAAAGACAATGGTGATCGTCGCGATGTTGTGCCGCACCATCGTCGAGAGTTCATTGAGACAAAACCCGAACCCGCCATCGCCATTGATGGAGACCACCGGTCGATCTGGATGCGCCACCTTTGCGCCGAGCGCTGTGGGGAAGCCGTAACCAAGCGTGCCCTGGTAGCCCGGCGTGATGTAGGTGCGGGGTTCGTAGACCGGGAACGCGAAATTCGTCCAGTAGCCGACCTGCGTCATTTCGGAAACGACAATGGCCTCATCCGGTAACGCTTCACGGATCGCTAGCGCGTACTCGGCTTGCGGACCGACTGCACGCCCGCGTGCATCCACACCCTGCTTCAATGCTTCGAGCTCGGTTGCGCGTGAGTCTCGCTTGGTGCCGTCGCATTGGACGAGATCGGCGAGAGCCGCGAGCCCAGCCTTGGCGTCGGCCTCGACGCCTACCGTAACCGGGTAGTTGCGCCCGATTTCGTCGGCATCGATGTCCATCTGGATCACGGTACGGCCAGGACCGAAACCCCACTTCGCGGTTGCCGGATCAACGAAACGGGTGCCGACCGCCAGGATGACATCGGCTTCCGGCAGGAGCTCCATACCGCCCAGGATGTTCTGCGCCAGCGGGTCTCGTACTGACAGCGCTCCCTTGCCATTTGCCGTCATCACCACCGGCGCTTGTAAGAGGGTCGCCAATCGGCGGAGCTCCTGCCAAGCCCCGCTGCCTAGAACGCCTCCTCCCGACCAGATCAGGGGGCGGTGTGCTCGGCCGAGGAGCTCAGCTGCGCGATCCAGAGCTTCCGGGTCTCCCGCGAACCGCTCGGGAAGATCGGCGGCTGACAAGAGTTCGACGTCTGCCGCGGCAAAGAGTGTGTCCGGTGGGATCTCGATCTCCACCGGCCTCTGGCGCCCGCTACGGATCTCAGTGAATGCGCGGTCCACCAGCCCCGGGATCTCCGCCGGCGTCGTGGCCCGCTCAGCATGCTTGGTCACGGAGCGGATCATACCGAGCTGGTTTGGAATCTCATGAAGTAATCCGCGGCCGAACTCGATGAGGTCAGACTGAATTTGTCCGGTAACGCACAAAACTGGAGAGTTGCAGGCATACGCCGTCGAGAGCGCGGCGGTCGCATTGAGTAGGCCGGGACCCGGCACGACCATACAGGCGCCAACCTTGCCGGTGGTTCGGGCATACCCGTCGGCCATGTAGGCGGCAGCCTGCTCATGGCGCGGGTGGATGACGCGAATGTCGTCTTGCTCTTCGTAAAGCGCGTCGAAGGCGCCATCGAGCTGAACGCCTGGCAGCGCGAAGAGGGTGTCGACCCCATTGGCGATCAGGGAAGCGACCAACGCCTGCCCACCGGTCATCTCTCGAGTCACGATACCGGCGGCCGCGCTGCCGTTGGTTGCTCTCCGCTCACGCGTCTCGATCACCCGTTGCACCTCCCCCAAACCATGCCCTGGGACGGCAAGCGTTGCTCTGCTCGTCAGATACTGGCATTGTAGTATCCCACTCCGTTTTGTCCGTCCGACCAAAGCCACTAGACCTAATGCTTCCCTTTGGTTAGTATTGGAGCGACGGCGCTCCTACTTCACGGACTGCCGATCAAAAACTGTGCCAGCCTGGTGGTACACTACGGCAACGCTAGACCTGATCCCGTGGTGTATGACCGTCGGCTCGCCCGATAGGCGGGGTTTCGCATTTCGTTGTGCAGGGGTTCGAACGCATGGATGCGCTTTTGCTCGCGGCTCGTCTGATCCTGGCCGCGGTGTTTGTGGTCTCGGGCATTTCCAAGCTCTTCGATCTTTCCGGATCCCAGGCGGCAATGCGGTCGTTTGGCGTTCCCGAACGGATGACGCGGGCGGGCGGAATCGCCCTTCCAATCGCCGAACTGGTCATTGCGGTGCTCTTGATTCCCACCGCTACGGCGGCATGGGGAGCGCTGCTCGCGTTGATCTTGCTGATCGTCTTCGTCGTCAGCATTAGCTACAGCCTCTCGCGGGGTCGTAAATTCGATTGTCACTGTTTCGGGCAATTGACCACCTCCGAGATTGGCCCATCGACCCTGGTCCGGAATGCCGTCCTTGCGGTGCTTGCGGCGTTCGTTGCCATCTCTGGGTTCGCCAACAATGACCCGGGCCCGGGCGTTGCAGAAGTCTTCCGAGGTCTTGACACCTTCGAGTGGGTCATGCTGGTGATCGGCCTCATCCTGCTCGCCGCCTTGGCCGGCGTCGCCTGGTTGCTTGTCCATCTCCTGGGCCAGAACGGCCGGTTGCTCGTGCGCCTCGATCGCATTGAGGCGGCGCTCGAGGACGCGGACATCGAGCTTACCGATGACGACGAAGAAGACGAGGAGGATGAAGAGGAGGAAGGGCTTCCCTTCGGGGCACCGGCGCCGGCGTTCAGTCTTTCAGGGCTCTATGGCGAGACCATGACCCTCGATGCTCTGCGCGCCGCGGAAAAGCCGGTACTCCTGATCTTCACCGATCCTACCTGCGGGCCTTGCAATGCGATGATGAGCGAGGTTGGCAAGTGGCAACATGACCTCAGCGATAAGCTGACCGTCGCCGTCATCACCCGCGGCTCGCTTGAAGACAACCGCAATAAGAAGAAGCAGCACAATCTCACCCAGGTCCTGATGCAGAAGGACAATGAGGTGGCCGATGCCTATATGACATATGGAACCCCAACCGCGGTTCTGGTTCGGCCCGATGGGACGATCGGCAGCGCGGTCGCCGGCGGGGCAGACCAGATTCGCACCCTCATGCGGCAAGCCGCGGAAGGCAAGGTCCCCGTACCGAAGCCACGTCTCGCCGTGCTGCCGCGCCCAGCGCAAGCCCAACGGCCTAGCGCCAATGCCCAGGCCCCACGAGGGATTGCCAGCATCGGCAAGGATGCCCCTGTCGTCGAGCTCAGCAACCTTGACGGAGAGCCGGTGAAACTCGCCGACTTTGCCGGCCATCCGACGGCCGTCCTGTTCTGGAACCCCGGCTGCGGGTTCTGCCAGCGCATGGTCGATGATCTCAAAGCCTGGGAGGCGGACAAACCCGAAGGCGCCCCGAATCTCCTGGTCGTCTCGACCGGCGAAGTTGAGCAAAACCGCGAGCAAGGTCTGAAGTCACCGATCGTTCTCGATTCCGGCTTCACGGTCGGTCGCGCGTTCGGAGCCAGCGGCACCCCTTCAGCCGTGCTTGTCGATGCCGAGGGAAAGATCGCGTCTGGTCTCGCCGTTGGTGCCCCGACGGTGATCTCCCTTCTCCGGAACGAGGCGCCACCGAGCCTGCTGGATCCGTCAGCTGAGGCCGAGCCCGACTCGCCGCCGGCCCCACGTGGTGTTCCCGTGGGGGGCAAGGCGCCGGCGGTCAAGCTGCCTGACCTCGATGGCAAAGAGGTCAATCTCGAAGAGATTCGCAACGGGCGGACGGCTCTGCTCTTCTGGAACCCCGGTTGCGGGTTCTGCCAGCGGCTGGTTGACGATCTCAAGGCGTGGGAGAAGGACAAGCCAGCTGGAGCGCCGCAGCTCGTGCTCGT
>JAHWJF010000485.1 GCA_019348515.1 Chloroflexota bacterium
CGTTGACGCGCCGGTATGGGAAAGGGTCTGCCAGGTATTGCGCGACCCCTCGGTCATCGCTCGCGAAGTCGCCAAACACCGCACCGAGGGTGGACTCGACCGCGATCTCTCAGCCGTGGAGAAGCGGCTCGCGGGGATCGTGGCGAAGCAGCAGCGGATCGCGAAAGCCATCGCCAGCGTCGATGACGATGCAGCCGCAGAGCCGCTTCTGGAGGAGTTGAAAGTTCTGAGCGGCGCGAAGGCGGCAACGGAGCGAGAGCGCGACGATCTTGGACGGCGCATCGCGGATCAGGCACAGGAAGCGCAGCGAGTGCGGAGTCTCGAAGCGTGGTGCGAAACGGTCTCCATGAATCTCAATACGCTGAGCTATGCTGAGAAACGACTTGCACTGGATGCGCTGGGCGTCGAGGTTCGCGTCTTTCGCCTGGGCGCCGTCGATGCGGAGGGGAATCCGCTCCCCCGCTGGGAGATGCGACTGAATCCCGTCGCCTCAGATGAGGGGTTTCTGTATCCCTCCAACTCTTTTTACACTTGACGGGACGTTGCATGCGGTTCAGTGATATCGCTCCGCTCGCTGCGGTGCTCCAGGCACGGAGTCTGTCATGCCCGAGTATCCCACTGGAATGGTGGCCTTCCTCTTCACCGACATCGAAGGCAGCACCAGGCGTTGGGAGCGGGACGCCACGGCGATGTGGACCGTCGTCGAGCGTCACTTCGCGCTGCTCGGGAACGCGATCGCGGCGCGGAATGGTGTCCTCTTCAAGACCATTGGCGACGCGGTTCAGGCGGCCTTCCCGGACGCGCCGGCGGCTGTTGCGGCCGCGGTTGATGCCCAGTCTGCATTGCGTCAAGAGAACTGGGGCGATCTCGGACCCCTCCGGGTGCGGATGGCGATCCACATCGGCGAGGCGGCCCCTAGAGACGGCGACTACCTCGCTCCGTGTCTGAACCGTCTGGCACGCCTCCTGGGGACCGGCTACGGTGAGCAGATCCTCCTCTCCGAGGCGGCCCGTGCCTCCGTAGGATCGGCGGTCCCGCCCGGGTATGACCTCCTCGATCTCGGGTCTCATCGCCTGCGGGATCTGCTGCAACCGGAGCATGTCTATCAGTTGCGTGGTCCGGGGCTCGTCGTCGATTTCCCGCCGCTCAAGAGTCTCGACCGGCATCTCCACAATCTCCCAGCTCAGCCGACCGCGCTCCTCGGCCGCGAGGCAGAGGTGGCGGCCACGCGCGCCTTATTGGAGCAGGACGGCGCGCGCATCGTGACCTTGACTGGACCGGGCGGCACCGGCAAGACCCGGCTCGGGTTGCAAGTCGGCGCGGAGCTGGTGGAGGGGTTCGCCGACGGTGTCTGGTTCGTCCCGCTGGCCACGATTGCCGACCCGGATCTTGTGGTCCCGGCGATTGCCCAGCCGCTCGGCGTGCGGGAGGTTGCGGGCGAGCCGCTCCTGACCACTCTGCAGGACTATCTCCAGCCCAAGCACGCGCTCTTGCTCCTCGACAACTTCGAGCATCTTACGGCGGCGGCACCGGCTGTTTCGGCCCTCCTCGCCGCTTGCCCCAAGATTCAGGTGCTCGTCACCAGCCGCGAGCCATTGCGAATCGCCGGCGAGCGCGAGCTGCCGGTGCCGCCGTTGTCGCTTCCGAGCGAACGCCAGGCCCGCTCCCTTCCTTCCACCGCGCTTCTCGAGTACCCGGCCATCCGCCTGTTCGTTGAGCGGGCACAAGCGGTCAAGCCCGATTTCGCCCTGACGGAGACGACCGCGCCGGACGTCGCCGCCATTTGCCAACGGCTGGACGGTCTGCCGCTGGCGATCGAGTTGGCCGCCGCGCGGGCGCGCGTTCTTGCTCCAGCGCAGCTTCTGGCCCGGCTCGATAAGCGACTCAAGGTGCTCACCGGCGGCCATCGCGACCTTCCATCCCGCCAGCAAACGCTACGGGCGGCGATCGAGTGGAGCCACGACCTCCTCGATCCAGATGAGCAGGCGCTGTTCGCTCGCCTGGCGGTCTTCTCGGGAGGCTGCACGTTTGAAGCAGCCGAAGCTGTTTGCGATGGTTCCGGTGATCTCCCCTTCGATGTCCTCGATGGACTCGACTCTTTGACCCAGAAGAGTTTGCTTCGCCCGGAGGACGGCGCCGACGGCGCTCCTCGCTTCACCATGCTGGAGACGATTCGCGAGTTCGGGCTCGAGCGCCTCGACGCCACAGGCGACGCTGATAACCTGCACCGAGCACACGTCGACTATTACGTGACACTCGCGGAAGAGGCCGAACCCCAATTGACGAGCCCTGATCAGGTTGCCTGGCTGAATCGCCTAGGAGCCGAGCACGACAACTTCCGGTCGGCACTCGGCTGGCTGGAGCAGGAGGACGAGGACGCGACGCGGCTGAGATTCGTCGCCGCGCTCTGGCGATTCTGGTGGATGCGAGGTCACTTGACAGAGGGGCGCAGGTGGTTGGAGCGGTCCCTGGCGGAGGCGGATGATCAGTTGCCTGCCGTTCTGGCGCACGCTCTCGGCGGCGCCGGTATCCTCGCGGAGAGCCAGGGCGACTACGAACAGGCGACCGACCTCCACGTGAAAGCTTTGCACCTCCTTCGCCTGGTCGGAGATCAGATCGGGATCGCCTTCTCGCTAACGAACCTCGGCATTGTGGCCGACGCGTTAGGCGACTACGACCGTGCCAATGACGTTCACACGCAAGCGCTTGCGATTTGGCGGGAGGCCGGTGATGAACTTGGGATGGCAAGTTCTCTGAATGAGCTTGGTACGTTGGCAATCAATCGAGGTGACTACGAGGCCGCAGAGGAACTTCTGAGCCAAAGCTTGAGGC
>JAHWJF010000089.1 GCA_019348515.1 Chloroflexota bacterium
CCATCGACCGCACCGACGACATCCACCCGGACAATGCCGAGATCGCGCGGCAGGCCGCGATGGTCGTGGGTCTGGACGTGGCGGGCATCGACTTCATCACTGCCGACATCGCCCGTTCGGTGCGCGAACAGCGCGGCGCGATCGTGGAGGTGAACGCCGGACCGGGGTTCCGCATGCACACCCACCCCACGGAAGGGCATCCGCGGCACGTGGGGCGCGCGGTCATCGACATGCTCTTTCGGCCCGGCAGCCCCTCCCGGGTGCCGATCGTGGCGGTAACGGGCACCAACGGTAAGACGACCACCGCCCGTATGATTGCCCACATCATGAAGACGGCCGGCAAGAAGGTCGGCATGACCACCACCGATGGGATCTACGTCGATGCGACGCAGATCGCCGCCGGCGACATGAGCGGGCCCACGTCGGCCCAGATGGTGCTGAAGAACCCTGCCATCGACTACGCCGTGCTGGAGACGGCGCGGGGCGGCATCCTTCGCTCCGGGCTGGGGTTTGACCGCTGCAACGTCGCCGTGGTGACCAATGTCTCCTCAGACCACCTTGGTCTGAAGGGGATCAACACCCTGGCCGAGTTGGCGAAGGTGAAAGAGGTCGTGCCCCAGTCGGTCTTGCCCGGCGGCGCCAGTGTCCTCAATGCCGACAACCCCTACACCGTGGAGATGTCGCGCGTCGCGCGGGGCGAGATCATCTTCTTCTCGATGGACGAGGACAACCCCGTCATCCGCGACCATCTGCGCGAGCGGGGCAAAGCCGTCGTGCTGCGCCCAACTCGACACGGGGAGATGATCACCCTCATCGAGCACCGGCGCGACACCAGCCTGCTCCTGGCGGAGGAGATCCCGGCCACAATGGACGGGCGTATCCGGGTCAACATCCAGAATGCCATGGCGGCCGCCGCCGCGGCGTTCGCCCAGGATGTGCAGCTGGAGTACATCCGCAACGCCCTGCGCACCTTTACGTCAACCTTCTTCCAGAGTCCCGGACGCTTCAACCTGCTCGAGATCGATGGCCGCAAGGTGTTGCTCGACTATTGTCACAACGTGGCTGGCCTAGAGTCGATGGCCGATTTCGTGAAGCGCATGAATGCCGACCGCACGATCGCCATGATCGCGGTGCCCGGCGATCGCTCTGATGACGACATTACCGCCTTTGGCCGGCTGGCCGGCGGCACCTTCGACGAGATCGTCATTCGCGAGGATTACAACCCGCGCGGCCGACGTCGCGGCGAGGTTGCCGAGCTGCTCCTGGGGGCGATCACCGCCAGCGGGCGCAACGATGGCAACGTTGGCGTGGTCCTGGACGAGATGGAGGCGGCGCGAGAGGCGATCTCTCGCGCCGAGCGCAACGACCTCGTGATCCTGATGGCCGACCGGCCGGCCGCCGTCTTCGAGCAGCTCACCGGCCGCACGAGCTGACGAGGGGGGCGCTTCGCTGAGGGGGAGACAGCCGCTATGCGGCTTCAGGGGGTGGCGGCGGCTGTGCTCCCTCAGGGGGTGAAGGGGGAGGCGGACGACAAGGATGGATGATGGCGAGCGAGGGAATGGCCGAACACGCATAGGCGGGAAGCAGGGATATCAGGATCTGGTTGCCTGGCAGAAAGCGATGGAATTGGTGACGGCGGCCTACCGGGAAACGCGCAATTGGCCTCACGAAGAGCAATACGGGCTGACCTCGCAGGTACGACGCGCGGCCGTCGCGATCCCGTCGAATCTCGCCGAAGGCCGTGGCCGGAGCGGTCGCCGTGAATTCGCTCATCATGTTTCGATCGCATACGGTTCCCTTTGCGAGCTCGAGACTCAGTTCCTGATCGCGGAGCAGCTGGGCTACAGCAACTTCGAAGCGACCAAATCCCTGATGGACCATATCGCCGACGTTCGACGCCTCACCAGCGCTCTCTTGCGCAGCCTGCAATCTTCAACGCCCGCCCACTGAGCGACTTTGATCCTTCACCCTCTGAGGCCGCGAAGCGGTCGCCACCCCCTGAACGCAGTGACGCCCCCTGAGCGAAGCGGCACCCCCGTTCGCAGGAGTAACTCATGCCACGTGAATTGATCGCCACCGCCCCCCGCACCCCGGTGATCCGGGAATACGAGGAGCCGCCGCTCGGTCCGACGGAAATCCGCATCAAGACGGAGTTTGCCTCACCGAAGCACGGCACTGAATTAGTCGGCTATCGTAATGATCCCGTCGCCAACCGGCCGTATGACTTCGCCTGGGGCGCCAATATCCCCCGCCCGGCGGAGGTGGGCATACAGGGTTTCCCGCGCCCGCTCGGCAATATGGCCGTCGGCACGGTCGTCGAGATCGGCCCCGAGGTGACCCATTTCGCCGTCGGGGACCGCGTCTTCGGCCACTTCCCCATCCGGGAGACGCAGACTGTCGATGAGACAGGCGCCGATCTGCTCCCAGACGGAATTTCGCCCGAGGCGGCGGTCTGCCTCGATCCATTGGTGATGGCGCTGGCGATGCGGGATGCGGGGATCAAGCTCGGTGATCGGGTGGCGATCTTCGGGCTGGGCGCGATCGGGCTCTTTGCCGTGCAGCTCGCCAAAGCGGCGGGCGCCGACTGGGTCGTTGCCGTCGATCCCCTGGAGAACCGTCGTGCGCTGGCGGTGCAGTTTGGCGCTGATGCCGTGCTCGATCCACTCGCAAATGAAGGCGACGTCGGGATGGAGATTCGTCGGCTGACCGGCCCGACCCCTGATCCGACACCACGGGCGCAGACGCGCATCACTGGCGGCTATCTGGAGCGTCCGACACAGACCGGTAACCTCGGAGTGGACGTCGCGGTCGAAACCTCGGGCAGTGTGCCCGCGCTGCACCAGGCCATCCGTGCCACGCGCTTCGGCGGCACGGTCGCCATGGTCTCCTTCTATGGGAAGGACGCGACCGGGCTCTATCTTGGCGACGAGTTCCACGTCAACCGGCTCAACCTCATCTCCGTACGCGCCGAGACCCAGCCTGGACGGGATGCGCCGGTTTGGGATCTCCAGCGCCTGGTCGATCTGGCCTTGGCCTGGCTGGCCAGTGGCCGCGTGCGCACCGACGGCATCGTCACCCCGATCGTCAGCTTCGAAGACAGCGCCGAGGCATACCGGGCGATTGATGAGCGGCCGCAGGAATCGATCAAGCTGGGAATCCGATTCCAATGAAGACGCCGCTCTGACGAACGGCTCGTCACCGCGGGCGGGTTACGGGTCGACTGCTGCGGGATCGCGACTCGGCGGGAATGTCGTTCGCATAACCAGGTAACCAGCGACGCCCGCGATCACGGAGCCGATGAGGATTCCGATTCGTGCTGAACTGGCGAGAGGACCAGCCTCGAACGCCAGGTCCGCGACGAACAGCGAGATCGTGAAGCCAATGCCGCCCAGGAACGCCACACCCAGGATGTGCCGCCAGGAGATGACGCTCGGCAGGTGTGTGATGCCTGAGCGCACGGCCAGCCATGAGAAAAGCGTAATGCCGAGCGGCTTGCCCAGGACCAATCCGATCACCACCAACACGCGACTTTGTTCGAAGGTGGCAAAGATGGCAAACGTGGTGAACCAGTGCCGTGCCGGTTACGCCGGGTTGACGTAGACGCGACGCGACACCTCGACGAAGCCGAGTTTGTCCCCTACCCGGCGTGAGGCGACATTGTCCTCGCTCGTGCTCCAGACCACGGTCTGCCCGGCGTTCTGGATTTCAGCGCAGACCAGCGCGGCGGCGGACGTCGAAAAGCCGCGTCCGCGCCATGGCGCGGCGGTGACGACCCCGACCTCGGCGTGCCGGCCGGTGCGGGCGCTGGTGAACGCGACCGAGACTAACCGGTCGTCGGCCACCGCCCCGGCGGCGAAGCCCTCTGCCAGCAACGCCGCCGCACTGCCGAAACGCCAGCCGTCCATCCCGAGATCGGCCGTCGCCGCCTCCATCAGGGGGAGATCGGCCGGCGTCAGGCGGCGGACCGCCGGGTGCGTCAACGCCGTGACCGGCTGGTCGAGGACCGAAAAGATCTCCTCGGTGAACGCACGCGGATGGCCCGTGGCGGCTGCGATCAGGGTGGCGAGCGGCGGACCCAGGGCGAGCGCGACGTGGATGGAGATCCAACCGTCGAGATCACGCAACAGCGACCAGATCGCTTCGGGGTCGTCGCCATAACCGGCCGGTTCTTCAGGCACGGAGTACGCCTGGACGATTACGGCGCATGGCCGGTGGAGCGGTCCGGCAACGACGGCACGGGCTAACCCGTGTCGGAGGCGGTGGACGGCCATGACCGTCTCCGGTGTGTCGCCGAGCGCGTCAGCGAGGACGAGTCGCTCTCGGGCGTGATTCGTAGACACGGTGACACGGTGCCCTTCGCCACTCGCCCGATTGGCGCCGTATCCTCTCAACGAACGTATCGTCGCAACCGTTTGTTGACCGACTTCAGATCGAATGCTTCGGGATCAAACGGCTCATCAAGCCATTCCAGGAACTCTTCCAGCTCCTCACGGTCGGGACTATCGTGATCGGCCATGGCCTCCACGAGGTAGGCGTAACGCCAGGTCCCGCCGCTGTCATCGGGTGGGCCGGCGCGTTCGCCCGCGAGGCACGACGGGTATCGGATCCCAGGTTCAGGTAGACCAACCGCCTCGACCAGGACATCCAGCTCCCAGTTGTCGCCGAAGTCGTAGGTGTATTGGAAGCGCTTCCTGGGCTTTGGCGCGATCTCTCCCAAGCGTGCCTCCCGTTCGTCCTGGTCGGCAAGGTCCTGAAGGAGATCAGGATCACCGTACGTCACCTTTCCGACCCGAAAGTCGTGGAGATGCGAATGATGCCAGCCCACGACCTCCTGCAACACATCATGCAACTCAGCTAGGGTGAAGTCGCTTGGAACGACGATGCGACGCCAGATCGGCGGTTGGATGTCTCGAAGCGTTACGTGGAGTTGGTGAACAGACGTGGGTTGCTTGGATGCGCGTCTGGTGGTCATGACGTCAGTTCCTCCTTCACCACGCCTCAGGCCGCTGCCCACTCTTGCCGGATCAGCGTCACCGCGTCGCGGATCGCCTCGTCGTACGGGCCGTCGACTCGGCACTCGATGGCCAGCGGGCCGTCGTAGCCGATCTCCTTGAGGGCGCGGAAGCCGGGCCGGAAATCGAGGTGCCCGCGCCCGGGCTGCAAGCGGTTGCTGTCGGCGACGTGAACGTAGACCAGGTGCCGGCGGTTCGCGCGGATGCTGGCGGCGATGTCGACCTCTTCGATCCCCATGTGGAAGAAGTCCGCCATGACGCCGATCTCGGGACCGACCTCTTCCGCGATAGCGGCGCCTTGCTCGACCCGGTTGACGATGTAAGCCTCGTAGCGGTTCAGTGGTTCGAGAAAGAGGGAGACGCCGGCGGCTCTGGCGGCCGGCGCCAGCTCGCAGAGCTGCGCCAGGAGGAGGTTGCGCTCCAGCTCCGCGCCGGTAGCCAGCGGCGCCAGATCCGGCAACGCCGGAACGCGCCCGAACTGGGGAACCACGAGCACCCCGACCGCGCCAAGCGCGCCCGCGAGCTCGATGCGCTCGCGGATCGTCTGCTTGGCCGCCTCCCGCTCCACGGGATCGGCGCTGAGGAGACGCGGAATCCCTTCGATTGCCGAGACCGAAATGGGCGAGGTCGCGAATGCCTGCTGGATCTCCGCCGCCGGGAGCAGGAGCGTCCCCGCGTGGAGTTCAACGGCGTCCAGCCCGACCGACTCGAGCCAGGCCAACTTCTCCGCCAGGCTTTCGCCGCGGACCATCCCCTCCCGAATCGAAACCTTCATCTCCCGTACGCCTCCACCATCACGTATTCGTGGCGCGATCATTCCGAGTGACACATGCTAGCAGTCTCGATCCCCGCTACGGCAGGACGCCAGCGGCGCGGCGGACGATGGCGGCGCGTGTTACGATGCCCGTCCCGGCCGGGCACGGTACATTACGGCCATCCGGATTCGGAATACCGTGAAGTGAGGCATACGCAAGGAGGCGGAGAAGATGCCCCGATCTCGTCCATGGTTGGCCGCGCTGTCGGTGATCGCGTTCCTGATCAGCCTGACCGCTGGACCACTGCTGAGCGATGCGCAGGCTCAAGAACCGGTCGAGCTGCGCGTCTGGGATCAGTTCACGAACCCCACCGAATCCGAGAACGCCGAAGCGATCTACGCGGCCTTCGAGGAGCAGAATCCGAACGTCACGATCACCCGGGAGTCGTTTTCTACCGATCAAATGCGCGATGTGGTGAACACCGCGATCTCATCCGGCACCGGCCCCGACGTCATCTTCTATGACGCCGGCCCCGGCTATGCCGGAGTGCTGGCAGACGCCGACCTTCTTCTGCCGCTCGAAGACTATGCGTCCCAGCATGGCTGGACCGAGCGCGTCGCCGAGCCGGCGATTGAGGCGACGACCATCGATGGCACCCTTTACGGCATGCCCCTGCAGACCGACCTGATCGGCATGTACTACAACCAGACGCTGCTCGAGCAAGAAGGGCTGGAGGTTCCCCAGACGCTCGATGAGCTCGTTACCTTCTGTGGTGAGGCAGTCGAGAAGGGCTACATCCCGACTGCCTTCGCCGACAACGACGGGTGGCCGGCGTTCCACCAGTTCTCGATGACGGCCAACCAGATGGTTGGCCCGGACGGCATTCAGGCGCTCCTCAACAACGAGGGGAGTTGGGATACCCCGGAGATCGTTACCGCGATCGAAGCCTTCTTCGTGACGCTGCGCGACGCCGGCTGCTTCCCGGAGGACCCGGTCGCTATCCCCTATGAGGACGGTAATTCGCTCTTCTACAACGGAGAGGCGCTGCTGCACACGACCGGAAGCTGGCTGATTGCCGAGATCGAAGAGCAGATGCCGGACTTCGAGGTCGGCTTCGTACCCTTCCCCGAGATTGAAGGTGGCGTGGGTCGCGTCTGGATCTCCGGCGTCGGATCGGCCTGGTACATCGCGTCTGCCACGCAAAATCCTGACGAAGCGGCCGCCTTCATCGACTATCTCTTCTCCCAGGAAGCCGTCGAACAGTGGATCGAGGGCTCGCGCTACTTCGTTCCAGTTGAGGTCGATACGGCCAATATTGAGATTGGCCCGCTCAACAGTCAGGTCATTGAGACGCTGCAGACCGCCGGTGATGAGGGCGTCCAGTTCGGGTACAACGTCGACGTGCTGGCTCCACCTGAGTTCAACGAAATGATGTCAAGTGGATTCCAGGCGATCCTGGTCGGCGGCAAAACCGCTGAGCAGCAGGCTGCTGATCTGGAAGCCGCTTGGAACGAGGGCATGCCGGCAAGCGAGGCGACGCCGTCGTCGTAGTGTGACGTGGCGCGGGCGTCCAGGACGCCCGCGCCCTGGCACCTCCGCGACGTTCGAGCGGAGCACCGACACCGAGGACGAGTCATGTCGAGCCGATGGCAGGTCAAGATTCTCGTCTCAGCGGCGTCCATGCGCGGAAAACGAGATCCTTCACTGGCGTTCAGGATGACCCGCTCCCTGTGTCAGGGGACTCGGAATGAGGCATTCACCAGAACATGGCTCTCGTCATGACACGCTCTGTGAGCCGCGGAAAGTAGCATGGCAGGGACGACGCTCGACGGACCGTTCATAGCGCCATCCAGCTCGCCCGTGGCCCGATCCTGGCGGCGTTACCGGGCGGGGATCTTCTTTGTCCTGCCTGCCCTCATTCTCTATCTCCTCTTCATGGTCTATCCGTTCTTCCGATCGATCTACTTCAGTCTCACGAGCTGGAACGGGGTGACGGCGGTCAAGGAGTGGGTCGGACTCGCGAATTACCGCGAGCTGATCGGAGACCGCCTCTTCTGGCTTTCCCTGCAACACACCATCATCTGGGTGATCGTGGGCACGATTGCGCCGATCGTCATCGGCATGTTGCTGGCCATCCTCCTCTGGCGGCGTCCAAAGGGGTTCACCCTCTTCCGCACGTTCTTCTTCATGCCACAGGTGCTTTCAACCGTTGTCATCGGCATCGTCTGGAACTGGATCTACAACCCCATCTTCGGCATCCTCAACGAGGCCCTCGATGCCGTCGGACTGGAGGACATTTCGCGGGGGTGGCTGGGCGATCCAGACGTTGCGCTCTACGCGGTGCTCGTGGCGGCTATCTGGGCCACTATTGGCTTCGTCTTCGTGATTCTGCTCGCCGGCTTGCAAAACGTCAGCAAGGATCTCCTGGAGGCGGCGACTATCGACGGGGCGAACGTCTGGCAGCGTTTCTGGAATGTGACCGTGCCCCAGTTGGCGGGGGTCCTCAACGTCGTCATCGCGCTCTTGCTCATAGGAGGCTTCAGCGTCTTCGACGTGGTGTTCGTGATGACCGGCGGAGGTCCAGCCAACGCCACCGAGGTGCTCGCAACGTACACCTATAAGGAAGCGTTCACCCAGAACAATGTTGGCTATGCCTCGGCCCTCGCAGTGGTGATTACCGTGATCTCGCTCATTGCCTCGGTGACGTTCATCCGCCTGCGCGAGCGACAGGAGGCCTGACGGTGGCGGTTACCTCAGCGGCAAGAGAGCCGTTTGCCAGCACCCCGGCGGCCTCGCGCGGTTTCAATCTGGGGCGTCTTGCCGGGCGCGGCGTCACGTACGTCATCCTGATCGCCTTCCTGGTGATCTTTCTGCTCCCCTTCATCTGGATCTGGTCGTCGGCGTTCAAGACATCCCAGGAGATCGGTCGCAACCCGTTCGCCCTGCCGACCGAGCTGCGCTGGGAGAACCTGGTCGAGGCGTGGACGGTCGGACATTTCTCCGAGTACATGCTGAACAGTGCCATCTACTGCGCGGCAATCGTCGCCGGCAGCGTCGCCCTCGCCTGTCTCGCCGGGTACGGTCTCTCCATGCTTCCCCTCCCCGGCCGCGATAGTGTGCTGGTGCTCTTTCTTCTCGGGCTGACGGTGCCGTTCCAATCGGTGATGATCCCGATGTACTACCTCTTGCGTGATTTGAACATCCTGGAGACCTACTGGGCGTTTATTCTTCCTGGCATCGCCATCCGGCTGCCGTTTGGCATCTTCCTCATGCGGGGGTTCTTCCGCGGCCTGCCTCCCGAACTTGGTGACGCGGCGCGAACCGACGGCGCGAACGAGTGGGGGGTTTTCCGGCAGGTGATGCTTCCCCTCTCCTGGCCTGGCCTGGCGACGCTCATCGTCTTCCAGTTCATGTGGGCCTGGAACGAGTTCGCCATGCCGCTGATCTTCGTGCAGCGAGACGAGTTGCGGCCGGTGTCACTAGGCACGATGTTCTTCTTCGGCCGCTTCACGGCCGATCGCGGGATGATCGCCGCCGGCGTGACTATCTCCATGATTCCGGTCATCATCCTCTACCTGCTGCTGCAACGCCGGTTCATCGAGGGAATCACGGCGGGTGCGCTGAAGAGTTAGACACGGTCTCTGTGTCTGGAGCATCCTGCGTCACCGCGCAGACATCCTTGGCCCACGAAGTCGAGTCTGGCGATCGGCTTTGTTAGAATCGGGGCGCGGAGTGCAGCCAGCCCTCGTCGGGAGAGAGCCAGCAGTGCAGGTCAACGCCAAAGTCGACTATGCGCTGCGGGCGCTGGCCGAGCTCGCGGTCGCCGATCCTGGCACTATGAAGGCCGAGGCGATCTCACGAGCCCAGGGTATTCCACCGAAGTTCCTCGAGAACATCCTGCTGGAGCTCCGGCATGCTGGGATCGTACTCTCGCAGCGCGGCGCGGAGGGCGGA
>JAHWJF010000090.1 GCA_019348515.1 Chloroflexota bacterium
CGCCTCGAAGCATCCCGTGCCCAGACCGGGGAAGATGCCATCCGTGTAGGCGAGCCGCGCCCCTTCGGTAATTTTCCCCCAGGCAAAATCACCGGCCGCGATCGAACTGGCGGCGCTCCCAGCGCGGTCGTAGACCGCTACGCCGGCCCGCGGTGTGGCGCCGAACTCGAGGTAGTTGACGCCCATCCTCCCTCCCTCGACAAGTATCAGGTGGGAGACATCGACGCCATATCCCTGGCAGGCAGCGCGGGCAAGCAGACCCAGCTCGTTTGCTGGCAGCTTCGAGACGAAGGTCGTCTTCCTGCCGAGCTGGGCCAGGTCGGCCGCAACGTTGAGTTGTGAGCCGGCGACGCACACGTCGAGCCGGGTCGCCTGCCGCAACCGCTCGTGCTTGGGAGGCGACATCCGCAGCATCACCTCGCCGAGGCTGACGAGGTCGACCATCAGGCGCGGCTCCGCAGTTGATCGACGCGGTCCCGGAATCGCTCGATCGCCGCGGCTCCGTCCAGCACACCGACCTCGAGGTCGTAGATCCGTTTCTCACCGGGCTGGAGGACGATCCGCTCGCCTGCTTGACGCACCTCGTCACGGCCGAAGCCGTTGGTGCAGGGTTCGATACCAACCGCGTACTGGCCCTCACCCATCATCCGCCACTCGATATAGCGCGGCAGCTGCGAGCGATCGTAGATCACGTAGACCGCCTGACCACCCGTGCCCAGCCGGGGATTGACGATGGCCACCGGCACGCGGCCGTCGGCATCGGCACGCATCGCGTGCTCGAACGTCTGCTGCACCCAGTCCTTCTGGGGAGCGATGAACCGGGCGTACAGGTCCGGCTTCTCCGGGTCCGCATCGCCGAAAAGCACCTTCGGCGCCCCGGTAAAGGGCGCAACCAGCTCGGCGCCATCGTCGACGAAGGGAAATCCGACGTTGATGTGATAGAGGAGCATGTGGACGGTCGGCAAATAGCCGGCGTTCTCGATCTCGTCGTGCAGCAAGAAGCGAGACTCGCCCAGGCGAGCCGTGTAGCGCCGGGTCAGCACCAGATTCTCGCCATAGGTCTGGGCCTGGGTGACCCGTCCCACGGCTTCCAGAATGCATTCGTCCCCATCCCAGCGCTCACCGAAGCCGAGGAGCTCGGCGGGGATCAAGGCCATGCGGTCGTGAACCCCATAACGCTCGCTCGATCGCGCGGGGAAGTTGTAGTGCGCTACCGAGTCGGTCTCCGGATTGCCGATGTGGACCATCCCGCAGGAATTGCAGAAACCGCCGAGCCCGGCGCGCAACCAGCCGAATTCCTCCTGCTGCTCGAAATACCACGGACCGGGCATCAGCGTCGGCGGTATCCAGGCCAGCGAGGCGCCCTGATACTCGCAGTAGCCGACGTCCATCCCGCGCTCGACCGCGACCTTGAACACGAACCCCGTGCCGGTCCGAAACTCGAGCAGGCGCACACCGCGTGGCGGACCGTTGTCGGCGGTAAGGAGCTGAACGCCGCCGAGCTGGGAGATGTGCCCAATGTGGCGAAGCAGTTCCGCTCGCGTCCAGCGACGATTGAAGAGCTCAGGCACCCTCGTCCTCTCTCCTCATCAGCCCGATTGCGCTTCGGCTGGCTCCGCGTCTTCTCGATCGGCGGCGGTGCCGTAGCGGTGCAGGAAGCGATCGCGCTCGCTGGCGACATGCTCCGGAGGAATCGGCACGACCGCTCCCGCACCGGTGAGCAGGCGCATCTGGGCAATGCGCTCCACGACGAGGCAGACGAAGAGCGCCTCGTCCAGGGAACGGCCGCAATTGACAACGCCGTGATTGGCGATCAGCACGGCGTTGCTCGTCCCGAGCGCCCGCGCGGTCTCTTCGCCCAGATCCTCGTGCCGGCCCGCCGGTATGTACCGGGTGCAGTAGATCTCACCACCGACGACCTGAGACTGTTCCTCGACGATGACGGGGATCGTGTCGTGGCAGCACGAGAGCGCGGTGGCATGGAGGGAGTGGGTGTGGAGGACGGCGTTGACGTCCGGCCGCCGTAAATAAATCTGGCGATGCACCTCCAGCTCCGACGATGGCAGGCGCGTGCCGGCGAGAATCTCCCCCTCGTCGGAAACCGTGACCATGTCTTCAGGGGTGAGGTGAGCGTAGTCGACCCGGCTGGGGGTGATGATCAGACCGCCGGGGACGCGCGCGCTGGCATTGCCGTAGGTGCCGATGAGGTAGCCCAGCGCGACGAGCTGGTGACAGATCTGGATCAACTCCGTTTTCAGATCGAGGTCGTTCACGTCCATAGTCATGGTCAACGGTCCGTCTGGGTGAAGTCGGTCAGCCACTCACCATCCCACAGGCTGGGAAATGGGTTCCGCACGTAGGGATGCGCGGCGATGGCTGCCTCGTCGAGGTCGAGTCCCAGACCAGGCTCGTCGCCGAGGACGAATTCCCCCTCCCGAATTGGGTTCCAGCCACCGACGAGACTGTTGCGCCAGGGTACGTCGAACTCGGCGAAGGCCTCCTGGACCATGAAGTTGGGAGTGCTGACATCGACGTGGAGGCAGGCCGCCAGCGCGATAGGGCCGACGGAGCAATGCGGCGCGATCCGCATGTCCTGGGCCGCCGCCATGGCGGCGATCTTCTTGCTGGCCAGGATGCCGCCACAGTGGGCGACGTCCATCTGCACCACGTCGGCGGCGCGCAGGGCGGTCAGACGATAGAAGTCGGCGAGGGTGTAGAGTCGCTCGCCGGCGGCCACCGGGACGTCTGTTTGCCGTTTGACCTCGGCCAGCAGGTCCAGACTGTCCGCCGTCACCGGTTCCTCGCACCAGGTGGGTGCGAAACGCTCCAATGCGCGGATCGTCTCCAGGGCGCTGCCGACCGACAGGCGCCCATGGAATTCGATCATCAAGCGCACCCGCTGTCCCACCGCCTCACGCACCGCCGCGACGACCGCGACCGCGAACTCACTCTCCTCAGGCGACAGGTCTTTCCAGGCGGTACCAAAGGGATCGAATTTGAGCCCGCCGTACCCCCTCGCCACCGCCTCCCGTGCCCGCTCGGCATATTCCTCCGGCGTACGTGCGCCACCGTACCAGCCGTTGGCGTAGGCCGGGATGCGCCGGTGGCAGCGCCCGCCGATGAGCTTGTAGACGGGCTGGTGACAGGCCTTGCCGACGATATCCCAAAGCGCGATCTCGACGCCACTGATCGCCGTCATCACCGTGCTGCCGCCCTGGTATTGATCGCGCACCATCCCGCCGACGATCGCCTCGATGTCGAACGGGTCGCGGCCAATCACCCGGTCCTCGACCCACTCGTGGATGAGGGTTTCGACGGTCTTCTCCTGCCATTCCAGCGAGGCTTCCCCCACGCCGGTTAACCCGGTATCAGTGCGGAGCCGGACGAAGAGGTAATTGCGCAGACCGGCGTTGGCCATCCAGGTCTCGAGCTGGGTGATCTTCATACCGCCTGTCCTCGAGCGGGCGCCGTCGCGCCGCGCAGGAGCTGCCGGCTCAGTACGTCGAAGAGGAGAGCAAGGAGGATGGCCATGCCCTTGAACGCGTAGAAGGAGGCATCGCGCATCCCCAGCGTGCTCAACCCGTTGTTGAGGACGGCGATGAACAGGACGCCGACGGCGGTGCGCCGCAGACTCCCTTCGCCACCGTGAAACGGGTTGCCGCCGATGATCACGGCCACGATCGCGTCAAGCTCCAGTCCGTAGGCCGCATCCGGGGCAGCGGCGCCGAGGCGGCTGACGGTGACGATCGTACCGAGCCAGACGAACACCCCGAACATGAGAAACATCAGGATTTTGTAGAAAGCCGTGTTGACCCCAGCCTGTCGCGTCGCGCGCTCGTCACCGCCGAGGGCGTAGGTGTAGCGCCCCAGCCGGGTCTTGTTCAGCAGGAACCAGCCGGCGAGATACGCCACACCGATCAGCACGATCGGTGGCGAGATGCCGAGCAGCTCGAAGCTATTCATGAAGTCGATGAACGGGCTGCGCACGACGACCGAGCTGGCGTCCGTCAGGCTCACCGCCAGCCCGCGCACCCAGATCCAGGCGGCGAGCGTGACGATCAGCGGGTCGATGCCGACCCCCACGATCAGGAGCGCGTTGCACAGCTCGACCAATATCGCCACCGCCAGCCCGGCCAGCAACCCCAAGACAATGTTCCCCGTCGCCGTGAAGACCAGCGCGAGTGCGACCCCGCTCAACGCGATCAACGATCCCGGCGACAGGTCGATGTTGCGGGAGATGATGGCGAAGGTCGTGCCGACGGCGACAATGGCCAGCGCCGCGTTCTGCTCCAGCAGGCTCTGCACGTTGGCGACCGTCAGAAATCCCGGGTTGATGATCGTGAAGATCGCAACCAGCACACCGAACATCAGGAGCAGCCCATAGTCGGCGAGCAAAGTGCCGGCGACGTACCGTGCCTCGCCGCCCCTCGACCTCCACCTCCCGTCTCCCGCCTCCCGTCTCACGTCCCTATCCCTCGCGGGTTCGCCGCAGCAAACGGTCGAGGACGACCGCGGCCAGGATCATCAACCCTGTGACCGACGTCTGCCACGTGTCCGGTACACCCCGGATCGTCAGGTAGTTGAGGACCATGGCCAGGATCGCCGTCCCGACCAACGTCTTCTCGACGCGGCCGATCCCGTCGCGCAGGCTCGTACCGCCGAGGACGACGGCGGTGATCACCTGGAACTCGAGCCCGAGTCCGGCTGTCGGGTTCACCACCCCCGTGCGCGCCGCGACCAGCAACCCGCCGATCCCGGCGAAGAGACCACCGAGCATATAGACGAGCACTTTCACCCGGTTCACAGGCAGCCCGCACAGGACAGCGGCCCGTTGATTGTTGCCGATGGCGTAGACGGCGCGCCCGAAGCTGGTTTGCGTCATCACCATGGACACGATGAGGTAGAGAATGAACATCAGCGCCGCGCTGACCGGCAGGAAGAACCAACGCTCGGCGGCGATGTAGGCGAAGAGCGGGTCCTCGACGTAGACCCAGGAATTGTTGAGCCAGAGAATCGCCTGGCCGATGCCGCGTACGACGATGAGTGTTCCCAGTGTCACGATGACCGGGCTGATCTGCAGCAGCTCGACCAGCGTGCCATTGACGAGACCGACGAACGCCGCGGCCGCGAGACCGGCGACAATGGCCAGCCACGGATTGACCCCGTAATTGAGAATCAGCGTGCCGGTGAAACCGCCGGTCAGCAGCGCGACCGAGCCGACCGAGAGGTCGATACCCCCAATGAGAATGACCAGCGTCGCACCGATACCGACGACACCGATCACCGACATCTGACGCAGGATGTTGAACGCGTTGTCAGGTGTCAGAAAGTAAGGACTGGTCAGACCGAAGACCAGAGCCAGAGCGACGACGACCACGACGCCGCTGAGACCACCGGCCAGTGCTGACGCCAGTGACAGAGGCGATCGCTCTCCCGCGGCCCGCGCGCCGGAGGGATGGTCGCCGACGATGGTGGCGCCCTCGGCCGCCACCCGCCCACCCCGATCCACCCGGCTTCCCCAGTCAGACGCCATCGGCGTGTCCGCCCTGGATCGTCGCCAGCAACCCTTCTTCAGTTGCCGCCTCCCGTTCGACGACGCGAGCCAGCCTGCCGCCATGCATGACGAGGATGCGATCCGACAGCCCGAGGATTTCCGGCAACTCGGTGGAGACGACGATGATCCCCTTTCCCTCCCCCGCGAGACGAACCAGATCGCCATAGATTTCCGCTTTGGCGCCGACGTCGATACCACGCGTCGGCTCGATGAAGATCAACACCTCCAGGTCGCGCATCAACCAGCGCGCCAGGATCACCTTCTGTTGATTGCCGCCACTGAGCGTCCGCACCCGCGAGCCGGCCGAGCGGACGACGATGTGGAGCGCGTCGATAAAGCGGCGCACGGCGTCCCGCTCGCGCCCGTTGTCGAGAAACACCCCGCCCCGGCGGAACACCCCCAGCGATGGCAGCGTCATGTTCTCCTTGACGCTGAGATCGGGAAAGAGCCCTTCCTGCTTGCGGTGCTCGGTGAGCAGGCAGATACCCTGATCAATCGCCTCGGCGGGGGAGCCGATCCGCACCTCGCGGCCCCGCCGCCGGATCGTCCCAGCTGCCTTCGGCGCGATGCCGAAAAGGGCACGGGCCAGTTCGTTCTGGCCGGCGCCGAGGAGCCCGGTGACACCGATGATCTCCCCCCGCCGCAGCGCAAAGGAGACGTCGTGGACGCGGTCGCCGACCGAGAGCCCGTTCACCTCGAGCAGCACCTCGGCGGAGTCCGGCCGGGTCTGGTCCTCGGTGCGATAACACCCCTCGACCTGCTGGCCGATCATCCGCTCCGCCAGCTCCTCCTCCGTAACACCCGCGAGCGGCAGCGTCAGCACCAGCCGGCCGTTGCGCAAAATGGTGCCGCGGTCGCAATGCGCGACGATCTCCTGAAAACGGTGGGAGATAAAGATGATGGCCAGCCCGCGGGTCTTCAGTTCGTGCAGGATAGCGAACAGCCGCCGCGTCTCCTCGGCGGCGAGCGGAGCGGTCGGTTCGTCGAGGATGAGGATGCGCGGTTCGTGCGAGAGCACCTTGGCAATCTCGACGATTTGCTGCTGGGCCAGCGGTAAATTCCGCGCGCGGGCCGTGACGTCAATCGCTGTTTCCCCCAGCAGATCGAGTACCGCCCGCGCCCGGTCGACGATGACCCGCTCGTCGATGACGAAGCCGTTGCCAGCCTCGCGGCCGAGGAAGATGTTGTCCGCCACCGACAGGTTCGGCAGCAAGCTCAGCTCCTGATAGACGGTGCCGATCCCGCGCCGCAGTGCTTCGCGTGGGTGGCCAATGGTTACTGCTTTACCGTCGATGAGAATCTGCCCTTCGTCGGGCGGATAGACCCCTGACAGGATATTCATCAGGGTCGACTTGCCCGCGCCGTTCTGACCGATCAGGGAGTGGATCTCACCGCCACGAACACTGAAATCGACGCGGTCCAGCGCGACGACACCCGGAAATCGCTTGCTGATACCGCGCATCTCCAGGGCGGGAGGTACGGTGAGGGATTGGTTAGAGGCAACGCGAGTCTTCCCGTGCACCACGCCCTTCATGCCCCTTAGTGCATTGAGCGAGCAAAGGTGTCATTCTGAGGAACGAAGAATCTCGTCTCACAACGAAGTCGATTCGCAATAAACGAGATTCTTCGCCTGTGGGCTCAGAATGACACATTCACCGTGTCGCTCCACTTAGCTAGACAAGACCAAGCCCTACGCCGTCGGCGTCGCCTCGCCGAGATACCCCTCGACGATCTCGGTCAGGGGCTGCTCGAACGGGAATTCCTCGATCTGGGCAACCTGATCCGACGCGAGTTGGATGACTGGATCGACGTTGTCCGGTGTAACCAGGACGCCTTGGATGAGAACCTCGTCGCCAACGTCCTCGCCCATCGCCACCTGGAACGGCACCCACGCCTTCCAGAAACCGGAGTATTGCGGCGCCAGCAGAATCGTGCTGTCGAGCGTGCCATCCTTGACGCCGCTCAGGCCCGGCTCGGTCCCGTCAACGGAGACGAGCAGGATGTCACCTTCTTTGCCGGCGCGCTCGATGACGTTGGCGGCCGGGAGCGTCAGCGAGTCACTGTTGCCGTAGATCAGGTCGAGGTCAGGGAAGCGGGTCAGCCAGTTCTCGGTGATGGATGCCGCTCGCGCCGCATCCCAGTTGGTCGGCTCCGTGGCGACGTCCTCGTTGTTCGGGTCCTCAGCCATAACGTCGGTGAAGCCGCCGGTGCGGTCCTCGTTCAGCCCCTGTCCGAGCAGTCCTTGCAGGTTGGCGACCTTGCCTCGTGGCTCGCCGTACTTCTCCGTCAGGAGCGTGACGGCGTGCTCGCCGGCGGTGCGGCCGGTGTGTCGCTCGTCGAAGCCGAGCATCGTCGCGCACCCCTCGGCGACGCTGTGCAGGCAGACAACCGGGATACCGGCCTCCTGGGCCTTCTGCAGGGTCGGGCCGAACGCATTGATGTCGATGAAGTTGACGGCGATGGCGTCGACTCCCTCGTTGATAAGGTTTTCGACCGCCTGCACCTGCTTGTTGACGTCCCCCTCGCCGCTGGTCACCCGCAGGTCGAAGCCGTACCGGCGGGCGGCTTCCTCTGCCCCCTCGACCTCACCGAGGTGGAATGGGTTGCTGAGGTCGATCTGGACGAGTCCGATGACCGGTCGCTCCCCACTCTCCCCGGCCGCCGGGGTGCCCTGGGCCGCGGCCAACCCGCTGGATACCACCAGGGAAAGAGCGAGGAAAGGAACGAGCAGCGCGGCGATGCGAGCTTTGACATTCATCCTATACGCCTCCTTGCGCGAGCGGATCGTCCGGTAACCGACCGTTCTCGATCGGCGCCGGCCTGGCTAATGACAGTCCTCCTTTCAGCTCGGCCTCCGGGGCCTCGGACCAGAGGTTGACGCGGAAGCGGCAGCGGCTGCCTGGGATGTAGTTGCGGGCGATGTGGAGTGGGACGTCCCCGCGCGTGAAGGTCACGCGTTCGAGGAACATCAGGGGCGCACCAGGTTCGATCTCCAGCAGGTGCGCCTGCGCCTCATCGGCGAGCACCGGCTCAAGCACATCGGTGCAATGGACTGGAGGCAGCCCGTAGCGGTCGGCAAGCATCCGGTACATGGGGCTCTCAAATGCGTCGGTAAGGAGCCCGGGGCAGAGGTGATAGGGAACGTAGCTGCTGTCGATCATCAGGGGCGTGCTGCCCAGTGAGCGCACCCGCTTGAGATGGATCAGGGGCGCTCCCGGGGCGACAGCCAGCAACCCGGCCAACTCGTCGGACGCCGGCACGCGATGTCGCTGCAGGAGTTGGTCCTCCAGCGCCAACCCCTGCACGCCCATCTGCTCGGCAAAGCTGTAGACCGAGCGCATTTCCTGTTCGAGCTTGGGTCGAGCGACGAAGGTGCCGCGGCCGTGAACGCGCTGGAGCAACCCCTCACCGATGAGGTTGCCGATGGCCTGACGCACCGTGGCCCGGCTGACCCCGGCGGCCTGCATCAACTCGCGCTCGGAGCAGATCAGACTACCTGGCTGCCACGAACCAGACGCGATCATCGAGCGTAACGCCTGCTCGAGCTGGTAGTAGAGTGGGAGCGGACTATCAGTGCGCAGGGCGAAGGAGGCAGCAGTCATCGAGGCCTTCGCGTGCACTAGACCACCCTGTCTACTGGTCCGTACCAGATGGCCGCAGGCTATCAGCCTGTAGTTACGCTGTCAATTGCCTGCCCTCAATTGTTTCCGTTGATCGTCCTCCGTGGGCCATCGCCACGATGCGCGTACGGAAGGACCGTGCGGGTCGTCACGTGCGCTCGGTCATGACCGGCTGGCTCGCCTAACGTTGCCATGACTTGGCGAGCCAGCACCCGCGGATGAAACATCCAGCGTCTTCTGACCGCTCCCGATACGCACCATATCAGGGAGGGCAACCGTCATCACCCTTGTGCAGGCGGTCAATCACGCATTTGCCGTGGTAGTCAATTACCCCGATGTGAGGACGCCCCACCTGGCGAAACCGAAGCACGACGCGCTCTCCCCCTGGGCGCGGGAAGTGCTGGCGTTACTGGCCATTGGACGGTCCAATCAGCAGATTGCCGACGCGCTCTTCATCAGCCGGCGCACGGTCGGCAATCACGTCGCCAGCATCCTTGCCAGGCTGGGAGTTCCCACCCGGGCAGCAGCGGGGGCGTACGCGGTCC
>JAHWJF010000091.1 GCA_019348515.1 Chloroflexota bacterium
CGTGATCGCCTACTGCCGCATCGGCGAGCGCTCGAGCCACACCTGGTTCGTGCTGCGTGAGCTACTCGGCTACCCGGACGTGCGGAACTACGATGGCTCCTGGACAGAGTGGGGGAGCATGGTCGGCGTGCCAATCGCCAAGGGGCCCGAGCCGGGGTTGTAAGGACGGCGCCGGGGTGGCCATTTCACGGCCACCCCGGCGCAAGGGTAATCCAAGAAACGCTTGGTTCAACGTTCGGGCGGGACTCGGGATGGCTCGCTGCCTGTGGACTCTCCCAGCACATGCACGGCAACGAGTGATTCCGTCCGGGCAGCCTTCTGCCTCGCTACGGTATCGACTTGGCCTGCGTGGCGACTGGTAGCGTCTGCCTCCACAAGGACCTGGACATCTCGCCTGTCGGATACGTCCTCCTGGACGCTCCCCCGCCTGGCTGCCGATTGGCGCTCGCCCCTCGTCGACAGAGCGGTATCCGAACCTGCGCCCGTGTGCCGCAGGAGATAATCGGTGTCCGGCTGCCGCGTGGCCTCGCGTTCAAGAACATCCCAGGAGGCGATAAGGGACGGCATGGCCTCGGTCGTCCGCACGCGGTAGCAGCCATCATCGCGTCGGGAAACGTAGCCGAGAACGGCCTCATCGCGGGTGTACCAGCGGATGCCGGACCCGGCGCCGCCCAGGATGCTGGTGCTCTCTGGAGGTTCGTCCGGCTCCGGCGGCGCCTGATCCGACCAATGCGACTCGAACCAGGTCCCAACGGCCGTCGCCGCCTCAGTTTCGCCGCGCCAGTGCGCTGAGACGACACGATCGTAGGCGAGTGCAAGATCCCTCGGGTTGACCGGACTCGTCCCAGCCTCGTCTGCTACGTTCATCGACCGCTCTCCTTCAGGCGGGGTTGCAATGCAGATAGTTGGGAGTGCTTCACCCACTCAGTTGCGCGCGGGGAACGCTCGTAAAACCAGTAGGCACGGAATGTGTATAGGCTGCTCCAGGTGTCGTGCCAGTTCGGGCCCCGTGCTAGATCCCCGATCCTGGCTGGATTGACGAGAGCATGAACGGTATGCCGCAAGGCGACCTGGAAACCAAATCGGCGACGGTGTTGGTCGTTGACGATGAGCCGGCAATCCGCGAAATCGTCGCCACGTTGCTAGAAGACGAGGGCTACCTGGTCCGGCACGCCAAAGACGGAGTGGAGGCGTTGGCTGCAATCGACGACGACACTATCGACTTGGTGGTATCCGACGTCGTCATGCCGCGCCTCGATGGCGCGTCATTGGTCCGCAAACTGCGGCGTCGGGGCCACCTGATGCCTGTCGTCCTGATGAGCGCGGTCTACGCGGACGTCGATCTGCCGGGGGTGCGCTTCGTGCCCAAACCCTTCGAAATCGACCGCCTCCTTGGCACCGTCGCCTCCGCGCTCGGGCCACCCTAACTGTACCGCTCTGTCGCAGCGAGAGCAACATGCTCGCTGTTCTACGATTGAGTGAAGTTGCCAATAAGCGGACATACCTCGTATGCCCCGACCTTCCCTTCCCTAGAACGCCCCTCATCCCCAGCCCTTCTCCGCGCTCCGAGGGGAGAAGGGAGGGCAACCCCGGACACGAGAAAAAATCCCTCTCCCAGCGAACTGGGAGAGGGATTAGGGTGAGGGCCATTCCTATCCACTTCGCTTCAGGCGACCGGTCCGCTTGGCGTAGCGCTCGCCCCAGCCGAAAACGGCGATCCCGAGCGGCACGGTCAATGCGCCGAGGATGAGAATCGGCAGGATGGATGGGCCGAGGGCCATCGTCGGCGTACCATCGAGTAGAGCGGCACGCATGCCCTCCAGGACGTACGTCGCCGGAGAGATCGTTGCCAATGGCTCCATCCAATCCGGCAGGACCGAAATTGGGTAATAGACACCCGAGACCAACAGCAGAATCGACGAGATGACGAAG
Organism: Chloroflexota bacterium; assembly: GCA_019348515.1. Lineage (GTDB taxonomy): Bacteria > Chloroflexota > Chloroflexia > Thermomicrobiales > UBA6265 > JACCXM01. The sequence continues at coordinate 1,933 of JAHWJF010000091.1, forward strand.
GTCATCTCTTCACCCCGCTCCGGGAAGAGGAGCGGCAGCACGGCCGCCATGATGCCGAAACCGAGGAAGCTCAGGCTCCCCACCAGCAGGATCACCGCGGCCCCGCCGAGGTTTGCGTTCCTCAGATCGACGCTGAAGAAGAGCGCCAGAACACCCAGCAGCAAAGCCGAGCGGGCGAGCCCGTAGATGATGCTGAAGAGCGAGACGCCGAGCATGTGGGCTAACCGGGAGATCGGCGCCATCATGGTGTACTCGATCGTCCCTTCCCACCGCTCCCAGGCGACCATCTCCCCGACGTTAGAGAAGACAGCCCGCAAGTAAGCCCACACGACTGTGCCAATCCCGAGATACAACACCAGGTCGACCCGGCCTTCGCTCGAGGTTCCTCCGGCCTGCATCTGCGCCTTGCCGATGTAGAGCACGCTCATCGCCGACGCCACGTTGAAGATCAGGAACGCCAGTTCCAGATGCCAATAGCGGCGGACCAGGTACAGGTTGCGCTCGACGAACGCCAGCGAGGCGCGGGTTTCCCACCAGATTCCGGCGCCCGGCAGCGTGCGCACTGCCGGGGGCAACGATTGGCTCATTCGTGTTCTCCTTCCACATCGTCTTCGAGGGACCGTCCCGTGAGGTGAATGAAGATCTCTTCCAGGGACGGATCGTCAGTTCCTATCTCGGCGCCGTACCGCTGCTTCAGCCCGGTAACCGTATCGAGCGCGGCCAGACGCCCCTTCTCGAGGATGGCAACTCGGTCGCAGAGCGCCTCGGCTTCAGCCATGTCGTGAGTGCAGAGCAGAATCGTTGCGTCGTGTCCCTCGCGTAGCTCGCGCACGAATCGCTGCACGTCGAGCTTCGAACGCGGATCGAGCCCGGTGGTCGGCTCATCCAGCAGCAGCAGCACCGGCGAGGTCAGCAGGGCCCGGGCGATGGCCACCTTCTGCTGCATCCCGCGCGAGAGTTGCTCCAGCGGCTCTCCCACCTTGTCCCGCGCGATTCCCAGCCGCTCCAGGACGGCGTAGGTCTCGTCGCGCACCGCCGACCCGCTCCGCCCGTAAAGACGAAGGGCGTAGGCGAGGTTCTCGCCCGGCGACAGCTTCTTGAAGAACGACGCTTCGACTGAGACGCGGTTGATCAGGCGCTTCACCTCCGCTTCGTCGCGCCGGACGTCGTAGCCGAATACCTCGACCCGCCCCGAGTCAGGGATCAGCAGCGTTGAAAGCATGCGGATCAGGGTTGATTTCCCGGAGCCATTGGCCCCCAGAACGCCGAAGATCTCGTTGCGGCCCACGGTGAACGAGACGTCGTCGACGGCGCGCACCTCTTTGCTCTGACCACGCCGGAGCAATGGGCGCTGGATGAAGACCTTGGAGACGTGATCGACGACGGCCGCCGCCTCGATCACGCTGCTCATGACGATCGCTGATTCAACCTGAGTCACCAATGAAGGTCGTTCGAGTGTCGAAACCATGATCTCTTCCCTTTCTCGCTGCTCGGTGCTCTCTGCGTGTTTCTCGGGATTTCCTCTTGGCGCGTCGCGGGCAAAAAAAGAACCGCGGGCGAGAGGTTTATCCTCTGCCCGCGGTGGGAAGTGCTGCGTGATGCCGTTAGATCACGTATCCCCGCCGATAGGCAGACTCCGACCATTAGCGCCGGGTGCGATGTCCCACAGGCGTGGGCACACCACGGGCCGACCGCTGTTGCGGCCGGAGAACCCGGTATTGGTCAACATCCGCTCCATCGCCTGTCTCCCGAATCGAGACACGAGCCCTCTCTCGAAGGCAGAGTGCCAGAGTAGGGGTCACATGACCTAATGTCAACTATCACGAACCACAAATTCACGAATGCGCCGATTCAGGAGGTTGCCACTCGGGGTTCGTGAGACCTACCAGGACCTGGTCCTGCCAGCGTCCCTGGATCAGGAGATAGTCCCGCGCATAGCCCTCGATGACGAAGCCGAGACGACGGAGCAAGCGCCCACTCCGTTCATTGGCCGGCAGGTACGCCGCCATCACACGATGCAGGCCGAGTTCATCAAACGCGTATCTGATGACGGAGACGAGGGCCTCCCACATGAGACCTTGGCCTTGCCTGTCTTCCGCAAGCGAGTACCCCAGGTCGCAGTAGTACGCGGCCCCACGCACGATGTTGTTGAGGCTGATCTGGCCGACCATCATCTCGGGCTCGCTCATATCGAACAGAACAAGCTTGACCGCCCGTCCCTGAGCGAAATCATCGTTGTTCCGGGCCACCTGACGGAGCCAGAACGCCGCCGTCAGAAATTCGGGCGGCCAGAGCGGCGAAGTCGGGGCTAGGTGATCGGCGTTCTCATGGTAATAGCGCAGGAGCGCCGGGACATCATTTGCTTCGGCGAGCCGGATGAGCAGCCGGGTGGTGAGGATCATGGGGCCAGTTGAGATCAGTTGGTGCTCCACTCGAACTCTGTCTGGGTTCAGCGTGGCTCGTCGCCACTACGAAGGTAGCGCTGCTCGGCCACCGATCGCGCCCAGGCGAGAACCTGTTGCTCCGGACCGGGCCACGCATCTGGATCGATTGTGGCAATGGTCAACTCGCCCGCGATGGGATGCGAGACGACCCAGCTCGGCATCGTAGGTCCCGCGGCTGCCTTGAGCCGAGCGACGGCCGCGTCAGCGCGCCGGCCGATGCCGCGGGGATGCGTTTCCATCAGCACATCGCCCCAATCTTCGCCCTGCTGAAATACGCGCTGAAACACTCGTGCCCCGAAGAGCTGGTACCACGGTTTGGTCAGAGAAGGGTGCTGCAGGTGGTACGTGAGCACGGTCAGCCCGTGCATGTGCCGCAGCTCCTCGTTGTCGACCTCGGCGGCGAGGAGCGCGTGGAAACGAGCGAGGCAGGTCTCGTCGTCCGGGACGTCCGCGCCGCACTCCTCACATCGCCTCTCTTCGAAACTCCGGCCAGGAACCAGCGCTACCCGGCAACCACCACAGATGGAGGCGTGGGGATGCGGCCATCTCGGTGGTCAATGCGGGCCAGCCAGAGCTCGGGGTTGCGGATCTCCGCCATCGTCGGCAGGTAGTCCGCGCCATCCCAGACGCGGCGAGCGAAGCCGTGACCGCGCTCCCTGACCACCCGGTCGATGAATTGCTCGCCCAGCCGGTACTGCTCCATCTTGACGTCGAGACCGGTCAACTTGGCCAGAAGCTGGTCGGCCTGGGAGCGCTGTTGCTGCCGTTGCGCGAAGCGGCGCGAGATGAGTGTGTAGTTCGGGAGCAGGTCGCGACCGACGGCGTTCATGACGTGGTTGGAATAGCCCTCGACGATGCACATCGTCGCCTGTATCTCTGTAAAGAGTGCACGCTGCTCGGCGTTCATCAGCGCTTCCAGCCAGCTTCCCGATTCTCCGGCTCCTGAGCGGACCCGGTCGATATAGAGGCGGAGCCCGCCCAACCCCCGCGTGCGCAGGCTTTCCGCGTCCTCCCGCAGGAACGCGAAGTAGCGTTCCAGCATGGCGTTGAAGTGATCTCGCAACCAGGGATGCGCCTCGAACTCGAAGGCGTGCGTCGTCTCGTGCAGCGCCAGCCACATCCGAAAATCATCGCGCGGTAACCCGAGAGTCCGTTCCGCCGCTTTGATATTCGGCTCGACGTAATAGAGACGTCCCGGCCCCATCGGCTCACGGCCGAGAAGGGTCAGGTCGTACTGGCCGAGCACCTTGCGCGCGAGATACCCCAGGAGGAGCCCGACCTCGGCGCTGAGGACCTTCTGATTGAGCGTACCGAACATCTGCGCCGCGACCGACCGGTTCGCCGCATTTCCCAGCAGGTTGAGTCCCTCCAGCGGCGCGAACATCCGCTCAAAGGCCTCGATGTTGGCATTGACCCAATCCACGCGGTCGAAGGCGAAGGTGCGCTCCGGTGCATCCGGGAGGAGGTCGCCGGTGTACTCGCTCACGATCGGGACGCAGCGCGTGACGAGGGCGCGGTACTCGGCGTCGAGCTTGCGCCGCTCGGCCATCGAAAGCGCCTCGTCACGACTCATGGTGACGGCGATGTCGCGGGCGGTCCGCCAGTCGATGAGACTCCGCGATTCGGTTGATTGGAGGCGGGCGCGCGCCGGCTCTTGCAGCCGCTGACCGGCCCAGGCTCCAGCCGCCGCGGCGAGGAGCACGCTGGCCGCGAGGACGCGGCGATCGGGACCGCGGTGGGGGCGGTCGTCAGGAGGGGGAGCGGAGGGCATGATCATCCTTTCCGTGGTCAGGCGCGCTGGCGAGTGGAGGCTCAACACGAGCGCCGGTCAGGTTTCGACGTTACCAGCACGATGCCGGGAGAACGCGTATTACCCGGTTCCGGTTCCCCGCATGGTGGTATTGCGCGAGGGCGCAAACGAGCTGAACACCGCATCCTCGAGGATTACCTTACCGTTGTCGAGTACCGTGCGGTCGATGCGGACGTCGAACCCGTCCTGGGATGACTCGACCACCCGCTCCTGGCCGAGCGGCAATTCGGGTGAATCGGTGTAGATCATCTGCTCGGGAGCTTTGACCTCATTCTCGATCGTTGGCTCCGGCACGACGACATCCCAGCCGGGGTCTGTGCCGACGATGCGGGCGTAGACCATTGCCCCATCAGGGATCATGGTTACGGCGATCCAACGCCCGGTGGTGTTCTTGAACTTCAGGTCCAGCCGCCAGTCGGGTTCGATATTGACCATGGCGTCGAGCCCAGGCAGACCGCTAACCGCTTCACCGTAGGTCCGCAGGTAATAGGGGTGCTGGTGGCGCTCGATGATCGGTAGACCGGCCCAGAAGGCCGCTTGGTAGAGCGTCGTGGAGACCTGGCAGATGCCGCCGCCGACCACCGGCGCGGTGGTGAATCCGCCATCCCCATCGTCGACGATGCCGAGCCCGGTGACGAATCCATTCTCCTCGGTGATCAGCCCGATGCTGTCGGCGTAGGAGAAGATGCCGTCAGGTGGAACGAGCCAGCCGCTCAGATAGGACGAGGCGAGCTCGACATTCTGGCGACGGGCATCGCTCGAGTCGCCGTACCAGGTGCCGCCCTCGCCCAGGATGTCGTCGCCAAGGGTAATGGCGCTGCCGTCTTTGCCGCTCCAACGCGGGTGGAGCGTGCGGACCTTCAACTCGACCGTCGTCTGGTTGTCGAGGAACGCCGCCGTCACGCTCTGGACGCCACTATCGAGATCGAGCTCGCGCCCCTTGCTCTCCGGCACCGCGAGTTGGATCTTGCCCTCGATGATGCGCCAGCGCGCATCCTGGACCGGGATATCGAACGCCGACGCGTACCGGTTCAGACTCTCCCGAACGAGATCGGGATCGAGACCAAAGATGAACGGCTCGTCTGTACCGGGACGGGAGCCGATGGTCAGCGCCCGCAGCAGATCCCCACGGTCGAGCACGCCTTCGCCGCCCTTCCAGGTGAGGGTGATGCCGGGGTCCATCAACTCTTCGCCACGTTCAACCGCGGCCGCGGCCATGGCATCCGAGATCTGGGCGGGCGTCTCGTCTACCACGAGTGCAATCTCGTCTTCCCCGTGGAGGAGTCCTTCGGCGATGGCCGCTACGGAGGCGGCCACGTCCACCCGAGCGGCTGAAACGGCCGGCACGACCGCGAGCCGGCCGTTATCGTCGACGGTAATGCCGGCGTCCACCGCGGGCCGGTCGATCTCGGCGGCGAGGCCCGCGACGAGCGCCTGCAACGGCCGCCGGTCGACACGTAGGTTCGACGTCGCGGGGTCGACGCTCAACAGGGGCTGCAGATCGTCGGGCGGGATGTGCCAGATGGCATCATCGAACGAAAGGATGACCGGGGCATCGACCGCGGCATCCGCTTCTGGGAGAGTTGACGCCAACGACGCGGCGGTCACGTCGGCGGGGTCGTCTTGGGTCACCAGGAGAACGGGTTCACGTGCAAACATGGCGATGCGGTCGGCAAGCAGTGTCGCGGTCGCGGCGTAGTCGAGGCGGGTGCCGGTGACATCCGGCACGATCTCGGCCCGCCCAGTCGCGTCGAACGCGATCCTGGCGTCGATGGCCGGGTGGACGATGCTGGGAGCGATGGCCGCGACGCTGTCGTGAGCGGCGTCGGGATCGAAGTGGATCACCGGGGCGACCGGCGCGCCATGGATCAACGCGCGTGCCCAGGCGCGAGATTGATCCCAGAGCGATCCTTCCCGGCCCCACTCGCTGACGGCCTCAATCGTCGCCGCGCTGTCAAGACGAGCGCCGGCTTCGGCTGGCGTGATCTGGAACGTCTGATCTCCCGCGGTGACCGTCAGCGGCGTGGCGGCATAGTCCGCGAAGTAGGCTTCGAGCTTCGATCGGGCATCGGCGGCAGTCAGACCGCCGAGATCCAACCCGGCGACGTGAACGCCCTGATAGATACGGCCCTGATGCGATGAGGCATAGAGCCCTAGCCCGGCGGCTCCGGCCATAACGAAGAGCACGGCCACCAACAGTGCCTTCGTCAGCATGCTCGCCACCGCGGGTGAAGGAGCGGGTGGAATCAGCGCGATGCTCCGAGCCCCGGCAGCCAGGCTACCGGACCGGGTGGTGATATTCATCGAGTCTCCGACAGGTCAACGAAGCTCACTCGAGATCCTCACCCCGCAGTATAGAGGTCATGACCCTATGATCCATCATCAAGGCAGCCTCGTCACCCCGCGTACGCGGTACTACCTCCGCGCGCCTCATCGAAGTTAATGCACGGGCGGGCGTCCCATGCCCGAAGTTGCCAAGTTTGGAGACCGGCCCTAGACTCGCGCGTCGCGTAGAACAGCGCGCACGCCGGTTCCATGTGGAATGAGGGAGGACGAGAGGGTGACGGAGCGGGTGGAACGGACGATCGTGGCCACAGATGGAGCTCCCGCGGCGATCGGGCCCTATTCGCAAGCCATTGTGGCCAACGGCCTCGTCTTCACTGCGGGTCAGCTTCCACTCGACCCGGAGACGATGACGCTCGTCGACGGTGACGTGACCCTGCAGACCGAGCGGGTCATGCAGAACCTCGCCGCGGTGCTGGAGGCCGCGGGCTCCGGGTTTGACCGGGTCGTCAAGACCACCTGCTTTCTCGCGGACCTCAACGACTTCGCGGCGTTCAACGCGGTCTACGGCCGCTCCTTCGGGGTCAATCCACCGCCTCGCTCGACCGTTCAGGTCGCGAAGCTGCCCCTCGGCGCCCTGGTTGAGGTGGAATGCATCGCCCTCGCCCCGTGACCGATTCTGGTCTTCCCGGCGGACGGCACTATTCTGGTCAGCTGATCGGGCAGGTGGCGTTCCGGTCGCGACCGGCACTCGCTTGCAATGAAGCCAACGAACCGATCGCGGGGCTTTTCGATCTTCTGTGCCACCGCAACCGAGCGGACCCCAGCAGCCGTGCTCTCTCGGTGTGCGCGATCACCTCGTTGACGCCGATTTGGTAGGGCGCCATCCTCGTGAGTTGTGAATTCCCGATGGAGACCGTCCATGCAGTCCCGAACTGCATAATCCGTACGTCGACACTCACCGTTACCTGTATGATGGGCAGAAGGCACCCGGCGGCGGACGCCGACCGTGTCTCGGAGGTGGTCCGCCAAGTGGCGGAGCGAGATTCGTGAGCGGAAGGAGGCCGACCGATGCCGTTCTACCTGACCCGGTTCAGCTACACGCCAGCCACGTGGGCCAAGCTTGTGCAGAACCCCGAGGACCGTCGGGTCGCGGCTACGCAGTACATCGAAGCGGTTGGGGGCACGCAGCACGGCTTCTGGTATTCCTTAGGCGATAAC
>JAHWJF010000092.1 GCA_019348515.1 Chloroflexota bacterium
TGGATGACAACATCCACTGCAAAGCCACCAGATGGCCAGACCTGAAGGAGGACAACGCGCGACAGGGAATTGCCGACATCTCCCTCTTCCAGCTCGTTGACATGATTTTCCTTCCATCCCGGGTCAACCATCCCGATGCCTGGACACGGCTCTGGGACTCGGAGGTCCACCGCCGGTGGGGCGAGCTGATGAATCCCTTGATGCACTACCGCGACGACGGGATCATCGATTCGCGAGAGCTGCGAGAGATCTGGCACTTCACGCCGGGAGCTGAGAGCTAGGTCGATGGGCACCGCGGCTCCATGGGATTTCATCATCGTCGGCGCGGGATCGGCTGGGTGCGCGCTCGCCAACCGGCTCTCGAGTGACGCGTCCGTCTCGGTCCTCGTCCTGGAAGCCGGTGGCGCTGACGATCGTGAGGCAATTCGGGTTCCGCGGCAGTACTTCTCCCTGTGGGGCACGGACGTCGACTGGCAATATGTCTCGACGCCCCAGCCCGGAACGGCCGGCCGTTCCCATCTCATGCCACGCGGCCGCGTTCTCGGCGGAACCAGCAGTCTCAACGGCATGGTCTATCTGCGCGGCGCGGCGTCGGACTACGACCGGTGGGTCGAGGCCGGCTGCGCGGGCTGGGACTGGCCGTCTGTGCGCCGGGCCTTCGAAGAGATGGAAGAATGGTTGCGCCCGGCGGTGTTGCAGCCGCACAACCCCTTAATCGAGGTAATGGTCTCAGCAGCCCAGCAGGCGGGTTTTCCCTATAACCCATCGTTCGACAGCGGCACGCTGGACGGCGTTGGCTGGAACAAGTCGACGATTGTCAACGGCGCCCGATTCAATGCGTATCGCGCGTTCCTGGCGCCAGTGCTGGATCGCCCGAACCTGCGGGTGCTGCCCAACCACCGGGCTCTGCGCATCGAGACGGACGGCATCCGCGCCCGCGGGGTGACGGTCCAACAGGACGATGGCTCGCGGGAGACAGTTAGCGCCGGCGAGGTCATCCTCTGCGCGGGGGCGTTCGACTCGCCTCGGCTCTTGATGCTCTCCGGCATCGGGCCGGCGACGCAACTCGAGCGGCTCGGCGTCCCTCCCGTTGCCGATCTGCCAGTAGGCGAAAATCTCATCGACCACCTCTTAATTGGCTTCGTGTACGACTCGCGGCAACCGATCTCCGACTGCAACGCCTACGCGACGGAGGGGTGTGTCTTTGCCCGCTCCACGCCGGACCGAGCCGACTGCGATATCCAGATCTCATTTGCCAAGGAACCGCATTTTTGCGCCAGAGGCGAACGATGGCATGTCGCGGTTCACGATTATTCCGGGGATCACGCGGCCCAAGAGTCGCGGCACGGTCCGCCTAACCGCCACGGACCCGGACGCGCCGCTGGAGATCGACCCGCGCTACTTCAGCCATCCGGATGATATGGCAACCATGATCCAGGCGGTCCGGCTCAGCCGAATAATCGGCGAGCAGCAAGCGTTAGCCGAATGGAACGCCGGAGAGTACTTTCCGGGGCCTGCGGTCAGCGACGACGACGAGATCGCCAGGTACGTGGCAGCGGACGTCAGCACCTGGTTTCACCCCGTTGGCACATGCCGCATGGGCACCGGAGCGGACGCCGTGGTCGACCCTGCTCTGCGTGTGCATGGCATGGCTGGACTCCGGGTGGCGGACGCCTCCATCATGCCCGACATCGTTTCCGTGAACACGAACGCCGCCGCCACGATGATCGGCTGGAAGGCTGGCGGTCAGATCCTGACGTAACACCTTTCAGCCCGCGCGGCCCAACCGAGCAACCTCAAGGGTCGAAGAAACATACGGTATGGTCCAAAACTCGCCGGACGGAGAACGATGAGCTCGACAAAGACGAATCCCACATGTCGCGTGATCCCTGGCGCCTCGACGTTCCGTGGCAAACAGGGGCTCGACTACTTCGCCGGAGTCTCCACCGAGTCCGCGGGGGCAACCGGTATCTGCATGCACTCGGTGACGATCCCGCCCGGCACGCGGGCCAACGCGCACCTGCATGAGAACCACGAGACGGCCATCTACATTCTCAGCGGCGAGGCCGAAATGTGGTTTGGAGAAGATCTGGCCGAATACTTGACGATGAAGACCGGGGATTATGTCTATATTCCGGCCGGAGTGCCGCATTTGCCCAGCAATCCTAGCCCCGATGTTCCTTGCGTCGGCATTATTGCCCGGACCGACCCGAACGAGCAGGAGAGCGTCGTCCTGCGGCCCGACCTCGAAGCCGCGGTCTTGCGCCCAGAACTCGAATAGCCCGTGCATATCGAGACTCATCCGCCTTGAGGGCGGCGTCACAGCGTCAAAACGTTGATTGACGGCGCCGAAGCCGATCGCTTGTCGCTAATGTTCGTCCGTGGGTAGACGCCTACGTCAGCGAACGGGCCGCGCCGATGAGGTCGTCGAGCAGCCGGCGCTTCGGTAGCCGCTTCGCCATGGCGACGATGTTCTTCTGCTTCGCCTTCTTCGGCACGCCATCGACACGTAGGTACTCCTCGAACATACCGGAGAGAACCCGCGGGTAGTCCCGCAACAGGTGCGGCCGGGCGTGAGCGAAGTCGGTGATGTTACGGATCTTGTGCAGGTCGGCCATGACGACGCTGTCGTCGAGCAGCTCCCGGTAGCGCGACAAGGCCATCGCCGAGAAATCGTCGCTCGCTTTCGCCTCGACGATCGCCCGCGCCGCCAGCCTGCCCGACAGCATCGCCAGGTTTGCGCCCTCCCGGTTCACGGGGTTGACGAGCTGTGCCGCGTCGCCAATCACGACAGCGCCATCGGCGAAGACTTGCGGCAGCCGATTGTAGCCCGCTTCGGGGATGAGGTGCCCCGAATACTCGATCGTTTCTCCCCCCGCGATCAGGGGAGCGATAGCGGGGTGCGCCTTGAAGCGGTCGAGCATGTCGTTGACGTTGATGCCGGTCTCGATGAGATCTTCGAGGAGCGCGCCGGTGCCAATCGAAAGGCTCTCTTTGTTAGTGTAGATAAAGCCGTAGCCGAGCAAGCCAGCAGTGGATTCGCCAAAGATCTCGAGTGCGGTGCCCTTTCCCGCCGGCAAGGCAAAGCGCGCCTCGATCGTGTCCGAAGGCAGCGCGATGAGCTCCTTGGCAACCAGGGCTTGCTCGATCGGCGCCCATTCCCGGTGCAGTCCAATCTTCTGCGCCAGCAACGAATTCGCGCCGTCAGCGATGACGACGCAGCGGGCCTGCAATTCACCGTCGGGGTCACCGGTCGTCACGCCGACAACCGCGCCGTCTTCCCACAGCAAATCGATGACGGTGAACTCGGGGTAGACCTCGGCCCCGGCCTCTTCGGCTTTCGTTGCGTACCAGCGATCGAAGGGGGCGCGCAACACCGTATAGGCGTTGAACGGCGGCTCCGCAAAGCGCTCAGAGCGATACGTCATACCGATCATCGCGTCGTCGGTCAGCATCACATAGCGCTGCTCGACGATAGGGCGCTCCAGAGGGGCCTCGTCCTCGAATCCGGGCACGATTGCCTCGGTCGGCTCTCGATAGAGGATCCCGCCCCAGACATTCTTCGCCCCCGGGAACTGCCCGCGCTCGAGGACCACGACTGTGAGTCCCGCGGCCGCCATCTCCTTTGAGGCTGTAATCCCGGCCGGTCCGGCCCCCACCACAATGGCATCGAAAACGTCGTCCAAGCGGAGATCCTTTGTTCAGTCGTGAGTCGCAAGTCGTAAGTCGGTCAGTGAACCCCTGACCCGATCACCCTAATACCCTAACACCCAATCACCCTCGTACCACGCCGCTATACTGTCCGTTGCTTTCGCGAGGTACCGGTACGCCACGCAATCCGCGCCAAAAGGCGCATTTTCGGCAATTGTACGTAAGGGGTAGATAGGTTCATGGACTTCTCGCTTACTCCAGAGCAGATTCAGGTGCGCGACACGGTGCGCGAATTCGTCGCGCGTGAGGTCGCGCCATATATCCAGGAGTGGGACGCCAAGGGCGAGTTTCACCCGGAGGTCCTGCGAACCATGGGCGAGCTCGGCATCCTGGGCCTCCCCATTCCCGAGGAGTACGGCGGCTCCGGCTTCGACTACGTTGCCCTTGCTCTGGCCTGTGAGGAGCTCGAATACGTCGATACCTTCTTGCGCGTGGTGATGAGCGTTCATGTCGGGCTCAATAGCCTCGCGCTTCTGCAGTGGGCCAACGAAGAGCAGAAGCAGCGCTTCCTCGTTCCGCAGGCGCAGGGGGAAAAGTTCGGCACGTTCGCGTTGACCGAACCGAACGCGGGTTCCGACGCCGGGTCGATCGAGTCTACGTATGTCCAGGATGGCGATGCCTACGTCCTCAATGGGGCGAAGATGTGGATCTCCCTCGCCGACTTTGCCGACCATTTCCTGGTCTTCGCCTCGTTCGACCGGAGCAAGAAGCACAACGGGCTGACCGCCTTCATGCTGGAGCGAGGCATGCCCGGTCTCACCACCGGGACGATCAAGGGCAAGCTCGGGGTCCGCGCCGGCAATACCGGCGAGCTGGCGTTCAATAACGTGCGCGTCCCGGTCGAGAACCGGATTGGCGAGGAGGGCGAGGGCTTCAAGATCGCCATGAGCTGCATCGACCAGGGCCGCTTCACCGTCGGCGCGGGCGCGGTCGGTCTCATCCGGGCCTGCCTTGACGCCAGCACGAAGTATGCGAACGAGCGCTTCGCCTTCGGACAGGAGATCGGCCGCTTCGAGCTGGTCAAACAGATGATTGCCAAAATGGTCGCCGGATATGAGGCGTCTCGCCTGCTGACGATGCAGGCCGCCGAACTGAAGAACCGCGGCATCCGCAATACCCGTGAGACGTCGCTGATGAAGTGGTACGGCTGCGACGCGGCCCTCGAAGCGGCGAACGACGCGATTCAGATCCACGGGTCTTACGGGTACTCCAACGAGTACCCGGTCGAGCGGTTCTGGCGAAACTCCCGCGGCGCGGTGATCTACGAAGGGACGCGGGAGATTCACACTATCTTGCAGGCCGACTACGCGCTCGGCTACCGGCAGGACAAACCGCTGCGCTGTCCGCAACCACCCGCCGAGGGCTTCGTGCGCGACGACGACCGTGTGCCGGCGTTGGCTCTCTAGGGAGCAGACCCGTTCCATGTGAAGGTGATCTTCGCTGTCCGGGCAACGCGGGCGACGCCTGCGTCGCCCCTTCGGCCCCGGACCACATGGCAAGATGCATGAAGGGCCTTCCGAACAGCTCGGCCGTTCTCGGTCGCGGCGAGAGGCTTGCGCTTCATGGCGATTCACAACCGAATGAATCAGGAGCCGATTACGATGTCAAGAACAAAGCCGGTGGCGGTTGGAATGCTGGAGTCCCGCCAGACCCGGAGGCGCGCCGCGCAATCACTGGCGGCGGCCGGAAGCCTGCTCTTCGTTACGGCCGTCGCCGGTGAACGAAGCCTATTGGTGCTCGCGCAAGACAGTGACGAGGACGACAGTTCAGGCCGTGGCCGTGGTCGCGGTCGCGGTCGCGGTGGCGATGACCAGGATAACAGCGGACCAGGCAATGCCGATGACCCCGAGACCCGAGATGAGGAAGATGCGCCGGTACCGGTGTCGGGGGTCGTTCCGGAAGTTGCGGTCGAGGTTCGCATCGTCAGCGACGATGCGGACGGGTTCGTTCCCGGCGAACTCACCGTCGACCTCGGGCAAACGGTCGCCTTCGTCAATGCCCACGACGACGAGCATACCGCCACCGGATCCGGCTTCGACACGGGAGTGATCAATCCCGGTCAGGTCGCAACGGTTGTGCTCGATACGCCCGGGTCATTTGCCTATGCGTGCCAGATCCATCCAGAAATGACCGGTAGGATCGGCGTGCGCGGGGAGGATGGCGTCGTACCGCAAACGCAACAGGCGGCACAGGATGCTCCCGCCGATGCCGCTCCGGTGCGCATCATCAACCTCTCGTTCGATCCGCCGGAGCTCAACGTGCCAACCGGGACGGCCGTTGCCTGGGCAAATGAGGATACGGTGCCGCACACGGTTACTTCTGTGGACGGCATTTTCGACTCGAGCATCTTCGATCCAGGTGGGAGCTTCAGCTGGACGTTCGATCAGCCCGGGACGTTCCCGTACGTTTGCCAGCTTCATCCCCAGATGCAGGGCACGGTAATCGTTGAAGGTGAGGCAACAGCCGGCGCTTCGACCGCGCCCGCGGCAGGAGACGAAAGCGAACCAGCCTCCCAACAAACGGCCGCACCGGGTGAATTGGCCGTCTCGATCGTCGATTTTGCGTTTGAACCGGCGGCGCTCGAGGTGTCCGACGGCGCCACTGTGGTATGGACCAACGAGGGTCAGGCGCCGCATACGGTCACGGGAGACTTCGCTGACTCTGGCATCCTCAAGCCCGGGCAGACCTTCTCTCACACCTTCACCGAGAGCGGCGAGTTCCCCTACGTCTGCGCGATCCATCCACAGATGGAGGGAACCGTCAGCGTCAGCACCGGGACAGGTGTCGAGCCGGCAGGAGCCACGCCCGTGGCGGCGCCCGCCGCCGGTCCTGAGGGTGTGTGGCTCTTCTCACTCTTGCCAGATGACGAATCGGTGCTCGGAGCGCAACAGGCGCTGGTTGCCTTTGAACAGACCGGCTCCGTCGAAGCCGACTTCACGCCAGGCCCGGGATCCGACGCGCCGGCGACCACGCTCAGCGCCGGCCGGGGGGAGTGGGTGGTCCGGGATCAGGTGTGCCATGTGGCTCTGGTGGCGCTGATGAACGACGCCAATAATCGGTTCGCCGGCACGGTGACGATCGAGGCCCAGGGTCAGCTCGACCTTGAAAGTCGCAGCATTGACGGGACTTTCCAATTCACGGTCCTTTCTCCGGTAGGTAAGACGCTGAGCCAGGGCTTGGGGACTGCACGCGGCGGGTCGGTCCCCCTCGATCCGTAGTCGCGGCAAGCCGACCGTGCCGCGGACGCACCATCGGCCATGCGGGCCGGCACCCGCGGATAGGCACTCAACCATCAGTTCGAGGTAGCATCAGCAGGCGGCACAATCAGTACCGCGTCCTCTGAATGTGTTCCGTTGATTTCGATTCATTGAAACGGGCAGCTCTTCAACGGTTGCTGTGAGGCAAGTCATGCAGTCTGATGTGACCCGACGTGCGGTGATCCTGGGTGGAGCGCGCACGCCGTTTGGCAAACTCAATGGCGCGCTTGCGAGCCAGAGCGCGGTCGAGCTGGGCGCTGTCGCCGCGCGAGCCGCGATCGAGCGGGCCGGAATATCCGCCGATGACATCGAAGACACGATTTTCGGCCAGGTGTTGCAAGGTGGGGCGGGGCAGAACCCGGCCCGTCAGGTCGCACTGCTCGCGGGCATCGGCATCGAGACCCCGGCCGAAACGATCAACCGCGTCTGCGGCTCCGGGATGCGCGCGCTCACCCTGGCCGAGACGCTCATTCGAGCCGGCGATTATGACGTCGTCCTCGCGGGCGGCATGGAGAGCATGAGCAACGCGCCATATCTCTTGCGAAAAGCGCGCACCGGGTACCGCATGGGTGATGGCGTCCTCGAGGACATGATGATCGGCGATGGGCTGCAATGCGCCGTTGCCGGCTGCCATATGGGCAACCACGGAAGCAATGTGGCGGCGGAAGAGAATATCAGTCGAGAGGCGCAAGACGCCTGGGCCCTGCGCTCCCATCGGAGTGCGTTAGCCGCACAAGACGCGGGGTTACTTGCCCGCGAGATCGCACCGGTCGAGATTGCAACGAAGGGCATTACAACGGTTGTCGATCAGGACGAGTCTCCGCGCCGCGACACGAGCGACGAGGCGCTATCGCGCCTGAAACCCGCATTTGATCCAGAAGGAACGGTGACAGCTGGCAATGCGCCCGGCATCAATGATGGCGCCGCGGCGCTCGTGGTGACCAGCGGAGATTGGGCCACGGCGCAGGGGCTTTCGCCGCGAGCGCGGATCCTGTCGCACGGGGAGGCTGCCTGGGACGTTCCGTACCTGGCGTACACCCCCGCTATGGCCGCCGAGAAAGCTCTTGCCAAAGCCGGGCTCAAAGCCGCGGATATCGACCTCTGGGAGATCAACGAGGCCTTCGCGAGCGTTCCGATCATCTCCAGCAAGCGCCTTGGCATCGACCCGAACTGCGTCAATGTGAATGGCGGGGCAATCGCGCTGGGTCACCCCATTGGCGCCAGCGGCGCCCGGATCGTTCTCAGCTTGATCGAAGAGCTGCGGCGACGCGGCGGAGGTCTGGGTGTGGCCGCGATCTGCTCTGGTGGCGGCGGCGGTGACGCGGTCGTGCTCGAAGTGCCAGGGGCAGCGTGAGCTCGGGCCTGCTGCTTCCGTTTGACGGTGTCTATCCACGGGTGGCATCTGGGGTGTATCTCGCGCCGGGATCAGTCGTCATCGGCGACGTCGAGATTGGCGAAGAATCGAGTATCTGGTTCAACGCCGTCATCCGCGGCGATGTTGCTCCAATCCGCATCGGTCAGCGATCGAATGTTCAGGATGGCGCGGTGCTCCACGTCGACACGGGCAACCCATGTCTGGTCGGCGATGAGGTCACGATCGGGCACGCGGCGATCGTCCACGGCACGACAATCGGGGACGGCGTCACCATCGGTATGGGCGCGGTCGTTCTCTCCCGCTCCTGGATCGGCACGGAGGCGATCGTCGCCGCCGCGGCCCTGGTGCCTGAAGATGCGGTGGTTACCGCCGGCGCGCTAGTGATGGGGGTGCCCGCCCGCGAGAAGCGCCTGTTGTCAGATGAGGAGCGTGCCGCGTCGCGCGAGAACGCTCGCCGTTACGTCCGGAACGCCGCCAAGCACCAAGTCAGTTACGCGGAAGCGAACAGGGGCTGAGATGGCGGTTGACGTCGACATTGCCGAGGGTATCGCGGTCATCACGATGAACCGGCCGCAGGCCCTCAACGCCTTCAATACCGAGCAACTCGATCGCCTCGGCGCCGCAATACACACCATTGGTCAGGATCGCACCGTCCGCGTGGTGATCTTGACCGGCGCCGGGGACCGCGCGTTCGCCGCTGGCGCTGACATCAAAGAGATGGTGGAGCTGACCGCCGCCGAGGGCCTGGCGTTCGGGCGCAAGGGACAGGCAGTGACGAACGCGATCGAGCTTCTGCCGCAACCAGTAATCGCCGCGGTCAATGGGTATGCCTTCGGCGGTGGCTGCGAGCTAGCCATAGCCTCTGACCTGCGTCTCGCGTCGGACAATGCCCGCTTCGCCCAGCCGGAAGTCGGTCTCGGCATCCCGCCCGGTTGGGGAGGCACGCAACGACTGCCTCGGCTCGTCGGACCCGGCGTTGCCGCGGAGTTGATTTACACCGGTCGCCAGGTGGATGCCCAGGAAGCGCTTCGCATCGGACTGGTCAATGCGGTCCATCCGCTCGACCAGCTCATGTTGGCAGCTCGAGAGCTGGCGACGCAGATCGCGAAGAACAGTCCGGCCGCGGTGCGCGCGTCCAAACGCCTGATCGCTTCGGCCCTCTCTGGTGAGCCGGGAGCCGGGTTGGCCGCCGAGGTGGCAGCATTCGCCGCCGCGTT
>JAHWJF010000486.1 GCA_019348515.1 Chloroflexota bacterium
TCGGGGCGGCTCGCGCGATGTCACTGGCGATGAGCGCTGCTGGTCTCCAGCCGGACGAGATCGGATACATCAATGCCCACGGCACGTCGACGCCGCTCAACGAGAAGTTCGAGACTCAAGCGATCAAGGCCGCGTTCGGCGACGCGGCATACAAGGTGCCCATCAGTTCGACCAAATCGATGACGGGCCACCTCCTGGGGGCCGCGGGTGCGTTAGAGGCGGCGCTGGCGATCATGGCCATCGAGCGGGGACTCTTGCCGCCGACTATCAACCAAACGTCCCCAGATCCGGAGTGCGACCTGGACTACGTGGCGAACGTCGCGCGGCCGGCGGCCGTCAAGCACGCGATGAGCAATTCGATGGGCTTCGGCGGCCACAACGTATCGCTGATCTTCTCGTCACCGGAACGTTAGCGCTGGAGGGTCAGCGCGCTTGTGCCGCAACCATCTAGCAACCGGCCCCAGGGTCCTTACTCGAGATACCCGCGCAATTTTCGGCTGTAGCTCGGATGACGAAGCTTGCGTAGGGCCTTCGCTTCGATCTGTCGGATCCGCTCTCGGGTGATCCCGAACTCGCGGCCGACTTCCTCGAGTGTACGAAACCGGCCGTCTTCTAGACCGAAGCGCAACACGATGATCTTCCGCTCCCGTTCAGTCAGCTTGCTCAGAGCATCGCAGATTTGCGATTTGAGAAGCTCGTGAGACGCCAGTTCGAGCGGATGAGGCATCGACTCGTCTTCGATGAAATCCCCGAGAAAGGCATCGCCGTCCTGGCCGACCGGGGCTTCCAGGGAGATCGGGTGGCGGGAAACGTCCAGGACCTGACGAACCTTATCGTCCGTCACGTCCATGGCCCGGGCAATTTCGAGCTGTGTTGGTTCCCGCTCCAGGATCTGCTGGAGGCGATGCCCGGTTTTCTTGACCCTGTTGATTGTCTCCCCGACGTGGACAGGTAGTCGTATGGTGCGGCTCTGATCAGAAATCGCGCGAGTGATTGCTTGCCGAATCCACCAGGTCGCATAGGTTGAGAATTTGAACCCGCGCTTGTAGTCAAATTTGTCGGTGGCCTTCATGAGGCCGATGTTTCCCTCTTGGATGAGGTCGAGGAAGGAGAGCCCGCGGCCGACGTACTTCTTGGCAACGGAGACGACCAGACGCAGGTTGGCGCGGATAAGATGAGCTCGAGCTAACTCACCATCGAGTTTGTCGGCATCAAGGGTGGCCCGGTCTTCAGGTGAGAGGGTCGGGTCGAGGAGGAGTTCTTCGGCGATCTTACCTCGTTCCATGCGCTTGGCGAGCCAGACCTCCTCCTGCATTGTGAGCAGGTCCGTATCACCAATCTCCTGGAGATATAGGCGGACGGAGTCGCCGACCCCCGAAGCGAGGTCCTCTGCGTATGCAGCGCGATCTGCAGGCCGCTCTGATACTACCTGGCGGGGACGGACCACGGGAGTCGCCGGAGCTTGGTCAAGGACCTCGATCCCTTCCGCCACCAGCGAGGAGTAAAACTCCTCCAGGACGTCGAGGTGTTCCTCGGCATTCGGGAACGCCGCAACGACCTCGTCCGAGAGAAGGTACCCCTGATCTCGTCCCTTATCGATGAGTTTCGTGACCATTGCCTCTGTCACCATTTCCAGACGACGCGCGGCCTCGACATGATGTGGTTCGACGTGGGCGTGGCGCGGACAGCAAATAAAAACCCACCGCTGACGAGCGGAGGGCTTGGCATTAACCGGCTATGGGTGGGTGGCGACCAGTGCGGGCTGGCATTGTCCGCTCACTCCGCGCCGACCGCGCGGACGAATCTTGCTGATGGCCTCGTGTATACGCGCAGTCTAGCGGAGCTTTGCCCACATTTCAAGCGTTCTGCGATGAGGAAAGAACGGGCTATACTCATCCGTTGCGACAATGAAGGAATAAAGGGTTCAAGGAGCGGCGACATGTCAGGGCATTCCAAATGGTCCACTATCAAGCGACAAAAGGGTGCGGCCGATGCGAAACGCGGTCAGCTTTTTACCAAGCTGGCGCGCGAAATCTCCATCGCGGCTCGCCAGGGACTGCCAGATCCCGATGCCAATACCCGTCTTCGTCTTGCGGTCGACCGCGCCAAGGCCGCCAACATGCCTAAAGACAATATTGAACGCGCAATCCAACGCGCCGCCGGTGCGGGCGCGGGAGACCAGTACGAGGAAGTTTTTTACGAGGGATATGGTCCTGGCGGTGGCGCCCTCATGATTCAAGTTCAGACCGATAATCGCAACAGAACAGTTGGGGAAGTCCGGGCGGTGCTGACTCGTGCCGGAGGCACCCTGGGAGAAAATGGCAGCGTCGGATGGATGTTCGACCAGATGGGGCTCATTGAAGTGCCGATCGGTACAACCGATCCTGATGAGGTGGCGCTCGTTGCGATCGACGCCGGAGCGAGTGATGTCGAAACCGAAGCCCATCTGGTGGTCGTCTACACCGACCCAACTGAGCTTCACCGCACACGGGAGGCGCTTGTCGAAGCCGGCTATGAGGTGGAGGCGGCTCAGTTGACCATGCGCCCGAAGACACTGCTAGCGCCGGAACCGGATGCCGCGGTAAAGATGGTGCGGCTGGTCGAGAAGCTGGAAGACCTCGACGATGTACAAGAAGTCTTCACCAATGTCGATGTCGACGATGAGGTTCTGGCGGCGGCGATGTAGCGGTTGCTCAGGGGCGCGAGCATGATTGCCATCGGGTTCGATCCCGGGACGGCGCGTCTCGGGTACGGGGTTATCGAGAGCGAACCCGAGATCGGAAGAGCA
>JAHWJF010000487.1 GCA_019348515.1 Chloroflexota bacterium
GTTCGCGGAGTTCGACAAGTTCGTCGCGGACCACGTCGGGCCACTGCTCGCCGAAACGACCGAGCGACTTCTCAGTCTCGTTACCCACGGTAAATACGACCGCGTCCGCTTCGACGAGAACTACGGCATCGAGGTGTTCGACGGCGACGAGTGTTTCAAGCTTGAAGGGTTCTCCGGCGGCGAGCGGGATGTCGTGGCGCTCTGTGCCCGGCTTGCAATGTCGGAGTTGGTGGGATCCTCCGCCGTACGGCCACCGCGGTTCCTGGTGCTCGACGAGGTCTTCGGCTCACTTGACAGCGATCGGCGTGCTCAGCTCCTCGAAACCCTGGGCTCGCTTGCCTACGGCGGGCATTTCCAGCAAATGTTCATCATCAGCCACGTCGATGACGTGCAGTTGTCCCCGGTCATGAACGAGGCCTGGACAATCGAGGAGCGAGGCGGTGTCAGCCATGTTGTACGCCCCGAGCTGCTAGAGACTACGCCTGCCTGAGGAACCCTCGAAGCTGCGGGTTTATACTCGCGGCAGCCGCAACGGCGAACCCGAGGGAAACGAAATGGTTGCGACCGTGCCCCTGGCGGGTCTATGAGCTGCTCAAGGCGCGTGGTTTCCGCTTTATCGACGTACCGGACGCAGGCGAAGCGCGGTACGGCATGGCGATCAACATGGTGACTTTGGCTCCAGGGGTGGTCGTCATGCCGGCCGGAAATCCCGTGATCCGGGCCACGTTAGCGGCGAACGGCGTGACACGTCTCGAGGTCGAGGTGTATGAGCTAATGAAGGGCGTCGGATCGGTCCATTGCACGACCGGTGTCGTCCACCGCGAAGCGGTCTGACCATGGATGCGGGACAGGGCGTCGCCGCCCGATTTACGTGGCATCCCGAGTACGCGGGCCGGTTGCTGCTCGACGTGCGCGAGGAGCTTGTTCGCGATATCTCAGCCGACCAGCGCGCGTACGCATTGGCAATGGAGGCCGCGGAAGCTCGTGAAGATGACGTGCTGGCCAGCGTGCTCCGTCTGGAAAAGCACTGGAGTCCGTACGACCTGAATTGGGCGGAGAGCGATCCCGGTCAGCTGGCGGATCGCATCCTGCAATGGGAATGGGAGCGCGAGCAGCGGCGTGAGCTCTTCCCGTTTTCAGAGATGCGAGAACAGTCGATGGCGCCTAGCGCGCCTCCGGCCCAAGCCTCATGGTTGAACTGGCTGCGCCGGTTGTTCGGCGGCAATTGAGTTCGGCAAGAGGAGCCGAGACGTACGTGGGACAACGCGATCAGTCCGCTGGCGCCGAGAGTGCTCTCCCTGCTGTCAACGGCGAATACATGCTCGAGCAGACGGCGGCGCTCTGTCGCATTCCGTCACCCAGCGGATTCACGCGTTCCGCAATCGATTACGTCGCGGAGGAGCTGGGGCGGCTCGGAATCCCGACCGCGCGCACGGTAAAGGGCGCGCTCGTCGCGTCATTCCCGGGAGGCGATCCCGAACTTGGCGGCCGGACGCTTTCGGCTCACGTCGATACCCTCGGCGCTATGGTCAAGGAGATCAAAGACGACGGCCGGTTGAAGCTGACCCGGATCGGCAGCTATGACTGGGCGACGATCGAGGGCGAGTACTGCACGGTCCACAGCGCGGGCGGGAGCCGCGAGATCACCGGCACCATCGTGACCACAAAAGCCTCCGCTCACGTCCATGGTGTTCAGCTCAGCCGGCTGAAGCGGGACGAGACCTCGCTGGAGATTCGCCTGGATGAACCGGTGCGTAGCGCCTCTGAGGCACTTGCTCTGGGAATCCAGGTTGGAGACTTCGTCAGTCTTGATCCGCGCACCACGATCGCCGCTAGTGGCTTCATCAAATCACGCCATCTCGATGACAAGGCATGCGTGGCGATACTGCTTGGCGTTGCCCGCGCGTTGATGGAGAGTGGGGAATGCCCCATCGCGCCCTCGGCGTTATTCATCTCGAATTTTGAGGAAGTTGGGCATGGCTCGTCAGCGGGACTTCCTGATGGAACGGTCGAATTGATTGCCGTCGATATGGCGGCGGTTGGCAAAGGGCAGACGTCGGATAAGTTTGCCGCCACTGTCTGCGTCAAGGATTCTTCAGGACCGTACGATTTCGAGCTCAGCCGCCGCCTCATCGAGCTCGCGCGGGCCAATGACATCGACTGCCGGGTCGATATCTACCCGGAGTACGCGTCAGACGTGAGCCAGGCCCTCCGCGCGGGTTGGGACGTTCGGGGCGGGCTTGTTGGACCCGGCGTCGACGCGTCCCACTCCTTTGAACGGCTGCATCGCACCTCGCTCGAGGAAACCGCGCGACTTCTGCTCGCCTATTTGCTGGCTGCATGAGTCCGCGCTCCGCCGAAAACGGTTTGTGGCAACCAGCCGCGCTGATTGCCGTCCTCGGGGTGTTCCTTGGATTGGCGGTTGGTGGTGGACCATTCCGGGTTTCCGCGCCCCCTGCCGCCGGCATGATGCAGACCCGAGAACTAGACGCTGCCGCCGTCGGTACCCCGGTCGCAACCCCGGCTGAACCTGGAAACTCACTCGAAGTCGAGCCACCCACTGCTAACCGGCGCGGCGATGATCGCCTGGACGGGGATCCCCTGGACGGCGACCCATTGGACGGGGACCCTTTGGATGGTAAGCCTAGTGGTGAAGATACCGGCGCACCGATAGGCCAGACACAACTGGAGATCGTCCGTAGCGGGCGGCCGAGCGATGAACCGGAGACGGTCTCCGCATACGACGGTGATCCCGCGACGAC
>JAHWJF010000093.1 GCA_019348515.1 Chloroflexota bacterium
TCGCTCCCGCCTCCGGTTACGACTGCTCGAGACTGATTGTGGCGCTGATCGATCTCGAGGCCCGCGAGATCCACGCCAAGATCGTCTATTTCGGGCCAGAGCTAAGCGGCAAGACGACGACGCTGCGCGTGATCGCGGAGGGTGTCCCGCCGGAGACACGTGGCAGCTTCCGCTCGATCGCGTCGGAGTCGGCGCGGACGATCTTTTCGGACTCCCTGCCCATTGACCTTGGTGAGCGGCTCGGCTTCAGCCTGCACTGGCATCTCTACACCGTTCCTGGCCAGCCACGATCGGCGGGCCCGCGCGCGGCGGTGCTGCAAGGAGTGGACGGGATTGTCTTCGTCGCCGATGCCGCGCCCCTGCGAATGGCGGAGAACGTGGACTCACTCGCGGAACTGAATGAGATGCTCGCCGCGCAGGCGAAACCGCTTTCAGGTTTCCCGCTGGTGCTAGAGTGCAACAAGTCCGATCTCCCAGGCGCCACTCCCGCAACGGAGCTTGCCACCTCCCTGGGCCTGGCAGACGCCACTACGGTGCGTGCCTCGGCGGTCAACGGGGTAGGGGTCTTCGAGGCGCTACGAGCGATCAGCCGGCAGGTGGCCTCGAGCCTCTAGCGTGGTTCCCGGCCGCGACACTCTGCTCTCGCCCGGCGAATGAGCTACCGTTACCCCTCGTCTTCTCCCGCCAGCCATTCAGACCCCAGGTATTCAGGATCCGGGTGAGAGTAGAACCCTTGCCCTGTCTTCTCCCCGAGATGCCCCTCGTTCAGCTTGTCAGCCAGGATCGCCGATGGCTGATCAGCAGGGTCGGTGGCCACCTTCTGGTAGGACGTCTCGATATCGGAGACGACGTCGAGGCCGACCATGTCCATGATGCCGAACGGCCCGTACGGCGTCCCGAAGAAGAGCATCCACAGCCGGTCCACATCGTCCGGGTCGGCATGCCCCTCGTCCACGACCCGCAGCGACTCGCGCTTCACCGCGCGCCAAACGCGGTTGATGATGAAGCCCTTGCTGTCTCCACGAACGACGGCGACGACCAGCCCGAGCGACTTCGCGAAGCGCTCGACCGCGTCCATTACGTCCGGTCGTGTGGCGCCGCTCCCCATCAGCTCGACCATCGGCCGGCTCCAGACCGGTGCGAAGAAGTGCGTATTGAGAAACCGGCCCGGATCCTGCACCGCCGGGGCGATCTGACTCGAGGGGATCGACGAGGAGTTGGTCGTCAGGATTGCCTCTGGGGACTGCCGGGAGAGCTCGGTGAACAATTCCAGTTTGGTATCGAGATCTTCTCGCACGGCCTCGATGACGATATCCGCCCCGGAGACGGCGTCCTCGAGACTGGCTGCAGCGGTGATTCTCTTCATGGCCTCGTCGACATCGGTCGGTGGGTGCAGGCGGAACTGGTGATGGGCGTATCGGGGCAAATGCGGTAGGGTCCGCGTTTCCTCGGCGATCCGCTCCCGTGCGGCGGCAAGCATCCCGGGGTCGGCATCCCAGATGCGCACGGCTCTACCGCTGGACGCGATAAGCACGGCAATCTGACGGCCCATCGTCCCGGCGCCGATGACCGCGGCGGTCGTCACTTCCCGCGCGACCTTTTCCCGGGCATCCCAGTCAGTAGCCATGCACGCCCCTCCTTCGCCACCTGTGATTCGACGATTAGTCTGCCACGAGGAAACGACATTGGGGTCGGTCGCTCGTCAGTGGCCTCACCAGGGTGGTGATGCTACGCTCAGGTGGTGATGTCCTCCGACGCCCCCGCGATCTCCACCACGAATCTCACCAAGCGCTACGGCGCGGTCACCGCGCTCGACGGAATCGATCTCGTCGTCCCCGGGGGAGTGACGTACGGCTTCCTCGGACCTAACGGCGCGGGTAAGACAACGACCATCCGCCTCCTCATGGGTTTCGTCCGGCCAACGTCGGGCGCGGCGCGCATCTGGGGCCACGACTGCTGGCACGACGGCGTTCGCGCCCGCGCCGATCTCGGCTTTCTAGTTCCGGCCGATGCGCTCTATCCCGATATGACCGGGTACGCGCTGCTCGACTATATGGCCGCGCTCTCGAGGAAGCCCCCCGTCCTGCGGCCGCGCCTGCTCGAGGCGCTCGAGCTCGGCCAGGACGCGCTCAACCGACGCCTCAATACGTACTCCAAGGGGATGAAGCAGAAACTCGCGCTGACGGCGGCCATCCAGACCAACCCGGCGCTGCTCGTGCTCGACGAACCGACCGATGGCCTGGACCCGCTCATTCAGCGGTCATTCGAGAGCATGCTGAGCGATCTGCGTGGCAGCGGCAGCACGATCTTTATGTCCTCGCACGATCTGGCCGAAGTCGAGCGCACGTGTGAGCGGGTGGCAATCATCAGCGACGGTCGCATCGTCGCCGAAGAGACGATCGATGATCTCAAGCGCCTGCACCATCGCGTTGCGGAGGTCATCTTCGCGGGTGAACCGCCGGCCGGTCTGGACCGCCTTGCCGGAATCGACGTGACGGGCCGTGACGGAAACCGCGTGGTGCTTTCTCTCGAAGGAAGCGTCATGCCGCTGCTCCGCTTTCTCGCGGATCGTGACGACGTCGTCGACCTGCTCCTTTCACCGCCACGTCTGGAGGACATTTTTCTGGGCTACTACGACACCTCAGCCAATGGGCTCGGGAAATCCCAGGCAATTCCGGTCACCGCCGCAATACCGAAGGAATCGATACCGAGGTGAGCGCGATACCGCGGATGACCGGGCGCGTTCTGCGCAGTGGGCTTCCTGGTCTTGTGGCGTTACTTCTTGGCATCGTTCTGTTCGAGTTCGTGCAGCCGCTCGTGATCGCCTCGTTCGGCGGTGCACAGGGGCTCGACATGATCATGGAGCGAATTCCACCCGCGTTGCAGGCGTTCACGCGGACCCGGCCGGAGTTCCTGGCGCTGTCCGGGTTGGCCGGGTATCTCTCGCTCGGGTTCACCCATCCGCTCTACATCGTGCTTGCCGGGGCGGCTGTAATCGGGTTCGCCGCGCGATCGCTCGCGGGAGAGATGGATCGCGGCATCATCCAGATCCCGCTCTCGCGGCCAATCTCGCGGCGGGCGGTCTACACATCACGGGTGCTAGGGGTTGGAGTCATCTGCGCTCTGCTGGCGATTGCCGGTCCGCTCGGCATGGTGGCGGGGATGCTCTACGCCAGGCCATCGGGGGAATTCGCGTACGGACATCTAGGCGCCGTTGCGCTCAATGGGCTCGTCCTCTTCTGGGCAATCGGTGGACTCTCTCTCTGGGGCAGCGCCGCCGCCAGCACCGCGGGGCGGGTCGTCGCCTGGGCCATCAGCTTGCTGGTGGTTTCGTACTTCGTCGACTATTTCGCCGGGATCTGGAGCCCGCTCGAGTCGATCCAGTTCCTCTCGCTCTTTGACTACTACGACCCCACCCAGGCGCTCGTCTCAGGTCAGGCCAGTACGTCGGATGTGATCACCCTGACTATCGTCGGCGTCGTAGCGGCGCTCGCCGGATTGATGGTCTTCACCCGCCGCGATCTTCCGGCGTGAGCGCGATGCTCCGGGGAGGTCATTGTGAACGGCATGAAGGATCCTGGCTGATCACGACATCGTTATCGGGACCAAGGTGCTTCGCTCTGCCCGGAATGACCCGGCACAGATGACGGAAGACTGATCTGAGCATGGCCCGCGCCGTCATCCTGGACGTCAACCAGACGATGCTCGATCTCGGCGCACTCGATGCACTATTCGCCGAGTGGTTTGGCGACCCTGTCATCAGGAAAGAGTGGTTCGCGCAAACGCTTCACTTCGCGTTGACGCTCGCGGCGACCCGCTCGTTCGAGAGCTTCGGCGAGGTGGGCGCGGTAGCGCTAGCGGATATTGCGCACCGCCACCATGTCTTGCTGCCAGAGAACGCTCCAACCCGCTTGCGCGAGGCCATGCTGCGCCTGCCCGCTCATGCCGATGTGGAGCCCGCCCTTCGTCTCCTCCGTGACGCGGGCCTCGTCACAGCCGCGCTATCGAACAATCCGCTCCCGGTGGTCAGCGAGCAGTTGCGCCACGCCGGTCTCGCCCCGCTCTTCGACGAGATCATGTCCGTCGACGAGGCCGGTGCGCTGAAGCCTGCGCCCGAGGTCTATCAATTCGCCGCCGGTCGCCTCGGTTTCGCTCCGCAGTCAATCTGGATGGTTGCCGCGCACGGTTGGGATATCGCCGGGGCCACGCGCGCGGGTCTGCGCGGGGCCTTCGTGGCGCGACCGGGTCAATCACCCGACCCCTTCGCGCTGCCCGAGATCATCGCGGACGATCTCCCTTCGATCGCTCGCGCCATCCTCGACGCCGAACATCTCCCCCATGCATGAAACGAGGGCGGCTCGCGCCGCCCCCGTTTCCTCACAACTCACGACTTACGATTTACGACTCGCCTACAGATCGAATCCCACCCGCATGATCGCCCCATTGTCGGCCTGGGTAACCAGCGCCGCGTACTTAGCCAGGACACCGCGATCGTACTTGGGACGCGGCGGCGACCACGCCGCCAACCGCTTGGCAATCTCCTCGTCGCTCAGGTCGACGTCGAGGCGTCGCGCGGCCGTGTCGATGATGATCGTGTCGCCCTCTTGCACCGCCGCCAACGGCCCGCCGACGCCAGCCTCCGGCGCCACGTGTCCGATCATCAGCCCCTTGGTCGCCCCACTGAAGCGTCCATCGGTGACCAGCGCAACCGAGTCACCCAATCCTTGTCCGACGATGGAGGCAGTCACCCCAAGCATCTCCTGCATGCCAGGCCCGCCCACCGGGCCTTCATACCGGATGACAACCACGTCACCAGGATTGAGCTTGCCCTCGAGGACGGCTTCGTGCGCCTCTGGCTCGGAGTCGAACACCCGGGCGGGTCCCCGGTGCTGCTCCCGCTCGTACCCGAAGAGCTTCACCACCGCACCGTTCGGAGCAATGTTCCCCTTGAGAATTACCAGTCCGCCGCTATCTTTGCAGGGGTTTCCAATCTGCCGCACCACGTCCTGTCCCGGCGTCTCCTTCGCCTTGGCAGCCGCCTCCGCAAAGGTATCCCCGGTCACGGTCATGGCGCCGGCGTGGACGAGGCCGGAATCGACCATCCGCTTGGCGACAACCGGCGTTCCTCCGGCCAGATCGAGGTCGAACGCCGCGTAGCGGCCACCGGGCATCAGGTCACAGTACAACGGCGTGCGGCGGGAGATTTCGTCGAAGTCATCGATGGTCAGCGGAATCCCGGTCTCGCGCGCCAGAGCAATGAGGTGGAGCACGCTGTTGGTCGAGCCACCACTGCTGGCGACTCCGGCGATGGCATTCTCGAACGCCTCGCGGGTGAGTATGTCCTTCGGCAGCACGCCCCGGCTGAGCACGTCCATGATCATCTCACCGGCTTCCTTGCCGATGGCGTTCTTGCGGGCGTCAACCGCCGGTGGGGAAGCCGAACCCATCGGCGACAGCCCGATGAACTCCATGGCCATGGCCATCGTGTTCGCGGTGTACTGGCCGCCACACGCTCCCGCGCCCGGGCAGGCTACGTTCTCGAGCTCGATCAACTCCTCGTCACTCATCTTGCCCGCGGCGTTGGCGCCGATCGCCTCGTAGACCGAGCGGATCGTCACCTCCTTGTCGTGGAAGTGGCCGGGCATGATCGACCCGCTATACAGCAGGATGCCGGGGATGTTCAGTCGCACCAGCGCCATGGCCAGGCCAGGGAGTGTCTTGTCACAGGCGCCGATACCGATGATGGCGTCGAACATGTGCCCACGCGCCACCAGCTCGATCGAGTCCGCGATCACCTCGCGCGAGACGAGTGATGCCTTCATCCCCTCGGTGCCCATCGTCACGCCGTCCGAGACGGAGATGGTGTTCAGCTCCTGCGGCGTCCCACCCGCGGCGCGGATGCCCTCCTTCACATGCTGGGCGAGGTCGCGCTGATTGAGGTTGCACGGCATCGTCTCGATCCAGCAGTGGGCAACCCCGATGATCGGACGCTTGAGATCCTCGTCGTCGAATCCCGTGCCTTTCAGCATGGCGCGGGCGCCGGCGCGGTCGTTGCCATCGAGGATGACGCGGCTCTTGTGCCGCATATCGAATCCGCCGGCCTGTTTCGTACCCGGCCGTTCCGTGGTTGTGCTCACTCTGACCCGCTCCTTCCCGCTCTCATAGTCTCCAAACTGACATGGCGATCTGGCAACCCGCGCCACCTGCCTCGCCGCCACGCCCATACCGGCGCTCAGATGTCGAGAGTGTCCTCGCCACGAAGCATTCGTGCAAGGTTTTGGTTGACGCCCCTATGTACCTCGAGCGTCACTGCCGGTTCCCGCACCAGGAGCTAGGCCCAGGTCGGCAATGGCCTGGGCCGTCTCCACGCGGGTCAGCGTCTCCTGATCCCGGAGCGCGGCGGGATCACCCGTCTCCGCGCGAAAACGCCGGATCAGCTCTTCTTCGGTGCGAGCCTGCGCCTCCAGACCCGCGCGCTTTGCCTGGTCGACTCGACGCTCGACTCCATTGACGAACTCGTCACCGGCCTGGGGAGCCACGAGCATGGCGACTGCCGCTCCAACCCCGGCGCCGATCACCCCCCCGGCAATGAACGATCCCATTCGGCGTATGACGCCCATCACGCGCTCCTACCCTATCACGCTACGAGTGTCATCCTGAACAGAGTGAAGGATCTCGCCTCATTACCACACAGCCCTAGACGGACGAGTTGCTTCGCTTCACTCACTTGCAGCATGACACGCATCGACTAAACGATGAAGACCATTTCATCTGCCCCGGAACAGCCGGCGCAGCACGGAGCCGAAGAACAACAATCCCGCGCCCATCCCAACTCCGAATGCGGCTGCCCCCCGCACATCTACCAGGGGTCGCACGCTGTCGCTGGTCGTTCCGGCGTAGACGGCGATTCTTGCGTCTCCCTCGATCGTGGCGCGGTCGGCCTTGAGCAGCAATACCCGGCCACGCACGATCCGCGCCTCATCGGTCGCGACCGCGATCGCTGTCGAGTTGTAGAACACGGCCTTGTCACTGCGAACGGCGAGGACACCCGAGTGGTCGACCTGGGCCGAGCGGGTGTCGACCGTCCGTGCACCGGAATTGGTCATGACAACCCGCTCCGCGGTCACCTGCTCGGCGCCAGCCCGGTCCATGGTGACCATGTCCGCGCGAACGTCGCCCGCTTCGGCACGAAGCAGCTCGGTGGCCGGGGTCGGCCGGTTCTCCGGACCGGCGCTGACGATCACCTCGGACGTGACGGATTCCGTCTCCGTCGACCTCCGATGTATCAGGGGTTCCGCTGCTCCCCCGGAATCATTGCCATCCGTCGACTCGGCCGGCGTATCCTCCAGTGCCACGTGGGCCGCCTTTCCCGCTTCATTTGGCACCCCTCCGGCGCACTATCAGGCAGGCGAGTGTAGCATCGGGTTCGGAGGCCGCAGCATTCGGCAGAGCTCAAGCGTCGCGGCCGACGTCCATGACACGCACCAGCACAACGGTGAGCGCCAGGATGGCAATCAGGAGCAGAAACGACGCCGCCGCGGAGCGACCCATGTCAAGCGAGGTAAACGCGTTCTTCCAGATCGAGTAGGAGACCGTCTCGGTCGCGCTGCCGGGTCCGCCGCGGGTAAGAATGTAGATCAGGTCATACGTCTTCATTGCGGCGATCATTCGGATCAGCACGGTGACAAGCAATACCGGCATCAGCAGCGGCAGGGTGACTGTCCAGAACGTCTGCCAGCGATTGGCTCCGTCAACGGAGGCCGCCTCGATCGGGTCACGTGGTAGCGCGGTCAGTCCGGCAAGAATGATGACGATCATCAGTGATGTCTCATGCCAGACATCGACCCCGATGATGGTCGGCATAGCGGTGGCTTGGCCCGACAACCACTCCTGCTTTGGTAGCCCGAACAAGCCGAGCGCCCAGTTTACTGCCCCGAGATCGGCGTGGAGGAGCAGCCGCCAGATCAGCCCTACCGCGATCGGGCTGACCAGCAACGGGATGAGCAGGATCGCCAGGTAGATATTGCGAAAGCGCAGGCCCGGTTGGTTTAACAGCAACGAGAGCCCCAGGGCGATGACCAACTCGATCGCCACGACGCTGACCGCCAGGACGACGGTGTTCCTGGCCGCGTTGGCGAACAGATCGTCCCCTAGCGTACGGGCGTAATTCTCGAGTCCCGCAAACGCCCCAATTCCGCCCTCGGTCAGGTCGTACTCGTGGCTCGACACGTAGAGCGCGAACGCGAGCGGAAATCCGACGACGAGCAGGAGCGCGACGATCGTCGGCAGCGTCATCCCGTAGCGAAATGCGCCGTCGGGCGCGCCTCGCCGCGGGTCCGACCTCGCGGGTGATAGGGTGATGGAGTCAAAGGGTGATAGGGAGTTTCGGGTTTCCTGGACCGCGTGTCGTGGCGAGCGTCCCGACAGATCGGAGCGATGCAAGCTCCGACCCGTTCCCATCGGCCCGTCCCCTATCACCTCATCACCCGTCACCCTATTACCCTACAGGAGTTCCGCCAGCTCCGTCGCGGCGGCATCCATAGCCTCTTGCGCGGTGGCGCCGCCCGCCACTGCATTGGCCAGGTGGCGTCCAACGATTTCGACAAGCTGCGTCTGCTTGGTTACCGCCGGCAGGCCCTTGCCTTCGGTAATCATTTCGCCGGCCTGCGGCAGCCAGGGGTACTTGGCCAGGATCTCCTCGTCCTCATACGGCGCCATCTGCGTCGGCAAACTGCCCGCCAGGGCGCGTCGACGGGCGACGTCGGGTGACTCAACCCAACGGACGAACTCCCAGCCGGCATCCGGGTTCGGGGAGCTGATCGGGATCCCCCAGCCCCAGGCGCCGCTGAGTCCGGTGCCACCGGGCATGACCGAAGCCTTGTTCTTCCCGCTCGCCACAGCCTCTTCATCGCCATCGACCACCGCCAGCATCCACATGAAGCTGACCGAGCTGAAGGCGCGCCCCTGGCTATAGACCGCAATCGAGTCGTCGTAGTTGGCGCTGGCCGCGCCTGGCTGGGCGGCGTTGTTGACGCAGTCGATGTACAGCTCGGCGGCTCTCACGCCGGTCTCGTCATTGATCGTCGGCGCGGTGAGGTCGGCGTTGTAGTAATCGCCACCGGCGCTGTAGAGGAAGTTGCAGAACTCCATGACGATCGGGTCGACCTGTTGCGCGGTCATCGCGGCGCCGTAGAGCTCTTCTCCCTTCCAGTCCGTAATCGCCTTGGCAAGCTCAACGTAGCCCTCGACGCTATCGGGGATCGCCAGTTCCATATCCGTCGCTGCATTGAACTCTTCCTTGAACGCTTCGTCATTGACGAGGTCGTCGCGGTAGATGAGCCCCATTGGGTAGGCGTAGAAGGGCACGTACCAGGTCTTGCCGTCCGCTTGGGAGACGATGTCCAGCGTGGCGGGTATGTAGCGGTCGAGGGCGATGGCGTCGCCACTATCTGCGATGC
>JAHWJF010000488.1 GCA_019348515.1 Chloroflexota bacterium
CCTGCTGCATGATCGGCAGCTCGATCGCCATTGAGAAGTTGTTGAGTAAGATCGACAGGATCGGCAACCGCTCTCGGACTGCTGTCTCGAAATCCATGCCGGTGAAGCCGATCGCGGCATCCCCCCAGACGTTGATGCAGAGCTGATCCGGCTTCGCCAGCTTGGCGCCCATGGCCAGACCCAGCCCATAGCCGAGTTGCGTCGTCTTGCCCCAGCCCAGGTAGGAGAGCGGTTCCTGGCTGACCCAGAACGGCGAGAGCTGGTCGCGCGGGGAGCCCGCGTCGTGGGTGATGATCGTATTGGCGACGTCGACCGTCGCCAGCAGATCTCGGATGACGCGGTAGGGAGAGAGCGGGACCTCGTCGGAGGTCAGTTTCGGTTGCCAGCTGTCAAGCCAGTTCGCGTTCACCGACGCGATCTCATCGGCAACGGCGTCGAAGCGTCCCCGGGCGGCCCCACCGAGCCGATCCTGAGCCTCGCTGAGGAGGGCCTCGAGGGTGAGTCCGGCATCCCCCGCGAGCGCGTAGTCGACCGGCACGGTGTGATTGATGTCGGTCGGATCGAGCGTGGCGTGGATTATCGTCTTGCCATGGGGAATAGTTACGCCATAGGTGGTTGCCGCAAAGCTGCAGCCAATGCCGAGGATAACGTCGGCGTTGGTGAGGAAGTGATGCACCGGTTTCGGGATGGCCCGGCCACCGGAGCCAAGGGCCAGCGGGTGATGCTCCGGGAAGGCGCTTTTCCCTTGCAGGCTTGTCGTGACCGGCGCCTCGAGGATCTCGGCCAGGGCTCGTAGCTGCGGCCAGGCTTGGGCGTAGTGGACGCCCTGACCGGCATAGATGACCGGCCGCTTGGCCTCTACCAGCACGCGCGCGACCTCGGCAATGCAGTCTGGGTCGGGTCCCGAGCGAACGCGAGGCGCCGGCTGATAGGCGAGCGGGGTCGTTAGTTCTTCGTCAAAAAGGTCTTTCGGGATCTCGACGAGGACCGGGCGCGGGCGACCGTTCTTGACCTGGGTGAACGCCCGCCGTAGTGCATCCGGCACCGCCGCGGCAACGGTCACCTGCTCGGCGGACTTGGTGATGTGCTGAAAGTTGAGGTAGGCGCTGAAGTTGGGCGGAACCGCGGCCATAGCCCGTGGATAGCCGCCGGGTAGGACGACGATGGGCACGGATTCCCCATAGGCCTGGGCAACGCCGCCGAAGGCGTTCTCGGTGCCGGGGCCGAACTGCATGGCAAAGACCCCGATCCGTTCCCCGGAGGTGACGCGGCTGACCGCGTCGGCCATGTGCAGTCCGGTCCGCTCCTGTCGGACGATGATGGTCCGGATATCGGCGGCGGCGGCCGCTTCGATGATCGGATTGACCGGGTACCCGATCAGATAGTCGACCCCTTCTCGCTTGAGAATCTCTGCGACCGCCGCGGCGACCATCATGACCGTTGCTCCTTCGACGTCTCCGCCCGACGCGAGCATTACCGCGAATGTCCTGAGATGCAAGCGCGTGGCAGAGCGCGGTGTTTCCTCTGCCCCAATTCACGGAGTCCAGGCTGAGCGGGGATACGCGCGTTCGACGCGGCTG
This sequence comes from Chloroflexota bacterium, assembly GCA_019348515.1. Classification (GTDB taxonomy): domain Bacteria; phylum Chloroflexota; class Chloroflexia; order Thermomicrobiales; family UBA6265; genus JACCXM01. Next base: position 1,581 of record JAHWJF010000488.1, read on the forward strand.
CGACCGCCTTGATTCAATCAACGCGTCGCCCCGCGCCGTACTGACCGGCCGGGACGACCGGACTTCGCGCCATTCTATGCAATTGTCCAGGACAACAGAAAGGGGTGGCTCGATGAGACCACCCCGGACTCTCACGTCTTGCCTCTAGCTGGCGGAAGCGACGGGGGTCGGAGCCGCGTCTTCTATCCGTCCAGATGGACGTTCTCGCATTCCGTTCCCCGACCTACGGACGGAATCCGTACCCGAACCACGCTGGCCCTCTCGGCGTGATATGTCCGAAAGTCCTCGGTATCGTGCTCGCGCCCGCAAGCTGACTCCGGAGCAAGCGACTACGATCTGCGCCCTCGCCGCGACCAGGAGTCTGCGCTCGCTGGCCGTCGAGTTCGGCGTCAGCCACGAGACGATCCGAGCTGTAGTGCGACCGAACCGTGCGGCACCGGGCACGTAGCGGTCTGGCAGTTGCGGGCCGTGTGCCCTAGTCGACTCGCTCGTTGGATGAGCGTCGCACGAGGTGGTCGTGCACGAGCGACGCACTGTGTTGGAGATAGGTGCGTCGCGCGATTCCGTCGCCCACAAGGCTGCAGTTCTGACGTGTGCCGTGGTTCGGGCGAGAGGCTGTGGCCGGTGAAGGGTGGGTGCATGCGTCCCGGACGGATCGTTCGGCAGACAATCGGTTGCGGCCCTCAGATCCGGCGCTTATGTGGTCGATCGGTCGGATTATGACCGTCGCGTCTTTGCCATGCAGCCAAGCTGCGGACGGCATGCGGGCGTCCTGACCTGTCTCAGGAGGCGCTATTCCCATTGTCACCATCAGCATACCGAGCGAAAACGCGGTGACGCCGAAGACCAACAGGTCATTCGGGAAGTCGCACGGTGACGCGGCTGAACCTGACACAGCCCGATCTCCAGGGAGCGATCCCGACCCGGGGGTGCCGCCTCCGATCTACTCCGGAGGTCACCCCGCATCGTGCCGATGAAGTGACGACGCCTCGCCCGGAGCAGAGCAGACGAGGACACGACCATCCTGCTCGTGGCGCGGAGCGCACACATCGGCAAAACCGTGGAATTCGGTGATGGGATTCGCAGGGGTACCTATGTGAAATGTGATAGACGAGGAGCTGGGTGAGGGCGTGCGGGGTCAGATCAGAGGATGCC
>JAHWJF010000005.1:0-10339 GCA_019348515.1 Chloroflexota bacterium
CGGGTGAAACCTCAACACCGCCGGTCGCCTGGCTCGAGGGCGACGCCATGGCGATCCCTTTTCCTGATGGATCCTTCGACGCGGTGACAGTCGCATTCGGGCTCCGTAATATGCCGAGCTACTTGGGAGCATTGCGCGAGATGGCGCGGGTGCTTCGCCCCACGGGGACGCTTGTCTGCCTGGAGACGACGTCGTTTCGGGTGCCGTTACTGAAGTACGCATTCGACTGGTATTTTTCGCGCCTCGTTCCGATCCTCGGTGGATTCCTTAGCGGTGATTCCGATGCCTATCGGTATCTCCCGGCCTCCGCGTCTGCATTCCCTGATGCGGACTCGCTGGGACGCCTGATGCTCCATTCGGGGTTCTCAAACGTGAAGTACCGGCGGCTTGGCTTGGGAACAGTTGCATTGCACGTGGCGAGCAAGCCCCATGGGGAGCAGCGCAACCACATGTCGCTCCACACGCTGGTAGGTGAGAACGAGCGCGCGGATGCTGCCGCTCCCGATCTATGATCTCGACGCCCTGGTGTATTTCCGCCACGGCAATACGATCCGCTCGATGAGTCCGATGAGCGCAAACAACCCGGTACCCATCGCCGAAAGCAGGACAATCGCCGCCACCAGGCGAGGAGTCTCGAACTGGGCAATCGCCCGCGTGATCAGATAACCCAAGCCGGCTTTGGCCCCCACCAGCTCCCCAAAGACGGCGCCGATGACACAAATGGCCACGGCGATCCTCGCGCCGGCGAAGACCGACGGCAAACTGGACGGAAACTCCGCGAGCCGAAAGACCTTTCCTCGGGACGCGCCAAACGAACGAAGCAGATTGATCACGTCAGGATCAGTCGAGCGGAGACCCTCGACGGTGTTGACCACGATCGGGAAGAACCCCACCAACGCCGTCACCAACACCTTGGGGAGCAGACCGTATCCAAACCAGACGAGCAGCAATGGCGCCAGGGCGGGGATTGGTACGGTCTGGCTGGCGATAATAATGGGGTAGAGGAGCCGCTCAAGGGTCGCCGAACGATAAATCGTGATGCCAAGAGAGACGCCCACGACCACCGCGCTGACGAAGCCAAGCAACACTTCAGAGAAGGTCACCAGCGCGTTGGGCAAGAGAATGTCCTTGTCCTCGACGAGTGAGCGCACGACGCCGCTCGGGGCCGGTAGGAGCCAGGCAGGGGTGTTGGTCGCCCGAACCGCGATTTCCCAGACAATCACGATCACCGCGACCAGCGCGAGCGGGGTGGCCCACCCCAATTGCCGGTCGATCCTGGCGAGCATCATGTGGACGAATGCCCCACCAGACCAAGCGCGTGTAGGAGCGTTGCTCGGTCCTGGATGAAGGCGGGAGAGGCGATCATATCTCGCATGCGGGGCCGAAGTAGTGACACTGTCAGTTCGAACGCGACGCGACCCGGCCGTGGCGTCAGCACGATGACGCGGTCGGCGAGGAATATTGCCTCCTCGACGTCATGGGTAACCAGCAGGACCGATGGTCGTTCCTGCTCCCACAAGCCGGCGAGCCACATCTGCAGATCGGCGCGAGTCAAGGCGTCGAGTGCGCCGAATGGCTCGTCGAGGAGAACGAGATCTTTGCGCGGGAGAATTGTGCGTAGGAAGGCCGCTCGCTGACGCATGCCACCTGAGAGCTGTGCTGGATAGGCGCCGCCAAAGCCATTGAGCCCGAAGCGCTGGAGCTGCGCCGACGCCCGTTGCTCGGCTTCGGCGCGAGGAACCCCAGAGGCCTCCAGTCCCAATGCGGCATTACTCACTGTCGTTCGCCAGGGCAGCAGCAGATCGCGCTGCTGCATATAGGCCGATTTCCCCAGCCGCTGGGCCGCCGCCGTCAATTCGCCGTCAATGAAAACCGTCCCGCTGTCCTCGATAAGGAGTCCTGAGACGATATCGAGGAGGGTGCTCTTGCCCGAGCCGGACGGTCCCACCAGCGCCACGAACTCAGCCTTACCGACTTGGAGGCTGAGCCCCGCAAGGGCGGTCAACCGTCGCCCGCGCTCGACGTAGGTTGAGACGATGTCGATGAGCTCCAGGCGAGGAGCCTGCGCCGGGCTCATGTATGGCGTGCCGTCAGGTGCGTGCGGGTTCGCCGGCGAGGTCACCGGCGACGATCTCGGCAATCTGGTTTCCAAGCCGGACGCTGTAATTGGTGCCACGGTCCTCGGGGTAAATCTGGGTCGTATTGGCCAGGTAGAGACCCGGTAGCCCCGTACGGTGGTCGGGAATTCGCTCACCATAGTGGAGCGGGATGATAGGTTGCGCCGACCGCTCGCGGAACACCCAGGCCTGCTCGATCCAGGAGCGGCTGAACTCCGGGTTTATTCGCTTCAGAAACGGGACGTAGGCATCGATGAGCTTCTCATCGGGCATTGTGAAATACGGATGGTCTGGCTCGAGGTACTTGGACAGGTACACGAACCGCTTGCCACCGTACTCCTCTGGGGGGATGAAGTTCGTCTGCTCGATAACCCCGGTGAACGGGAGGTCGTCGTCCGCAACATTCAACCAGTAGATGTCAGAGAGAGGGTGCGTCAATTGAAGCAGAGCGACGACCGCGGCCTCGTATTCCAGTCCGCCTAGCTTCTGCCGGTAGGCCTCGGGGAGATCGGGAACCAGGCGCGCGAGCACGGGAGACGGTGTAGTGACCACCACGGCATCGACGGCGACGACTCCACTATCGAGGACGACGTTCCAGCCGCCGCGATCCCGAGGTTTCAATTCGCGTGGGCCGTCCCCGGTCATCAGCTCCGCTCCGGCGTCGCGAGCGGTCTGCGCCAGGGCGTCGATGAGGACGTTGAAACTCCCCTGGAAGTACCCCAGCCGCTCGCCTTCCAGGGGTGACCGCCGGGAGGTCGTGCGGAGCCAGATCTTTCCCCAGAACCAGACCATGGCCACCTGGTCGTGATACCGACCAAACTTGGCGCGAAGCTGCGCACCAAATGTTCGGTCGTACGCGCGGCTCCCCAGTGCCCGGCGCAGCCAGGCAGCGGCAGTAACCGCCTCGAAGCGTTTCCAGTCCCGGACTCGCTGCAGATAGACAGTGACGAGCCCGACGCGGAGGCGATCCTTCATCGGAAGAAAGCCCAGACGCAAGAGGTCGAGCGCCCCGTTCAGCGGCCAGATACGCCCGTCAGCAAAGTAGCCAACGTTTGACGGCAACCAGAGCAGGCGATCGCCGATCCCGATTTCCTCGGCAAGCGCGACAATATCGCGGTCGCTCTGGAAGAGGTGATGGTAGAAGCGTTCGATAGCCGTTCCCGCGACGGGGAACGCGTTGGCCTGGCCACCGAGCGACTCCCCTCGCTCCCAGAGCGTAACTCGACAACCCCGTTGAGCAAGGCGTAGTGCGGCGGTCAGACCCGTGATGCCGCCACCAATGACGGCGACATGCGTGGCGCGAGTCGTCGGTCGAGAGTCGTGAGTCATCGGTGAAGGGATGCCTGAAGCGACTCGGAGAGTTGCTTGCGGCTCGGCCTTACCCTCCTCGTTCCGACTCACGACTTACGACTCATGACTTCTCAAATGAACAGCGATGCCATCACCAACGTAATCGTTGCCATCAGTTTGATGAGCACGTGGATTGACGGTCCAGCAGTGTCCTTCCACGGGTCGCCGACCGTGTCACCTACGACCGAGGCCGCGTGCTCGGCCGTGCCCTTGCCAAGCACCTCGCCACCATCGGCCTTCAGCAGACCGGCCTCGATCATCTTCTTGGCGTTGTCCCAGGCCCCACCGCCGTTGTTGAGGACATTGGCGAGGAGGATGCCGGCGATGGTTCCGATCATGAGCATGCCGGCCGCCCCTTCCCAGCGGAGGATCAGACCGACGAGGATGGGCACGCTCACCGCGAGCACACCTGGGGCGATCATCTCCCGCAGCGACGCGCGGACGGCGATGTCGACGCAGGAGGTGTAGTCGGGGGTCGAGGTGCCGGCCATGATGCCGGGATCGCTCCGGAACTGACGACGCACCTCTTCGATCATCGCAGACGCGGCACGGCCGACGGCCCGCATCGCCAGCGATGCGAAGACGAAGACCAGCGCAGCGCCAATCAAGCCGCCGACGAATACCCGTGGGTTCGCCAGATCGACGACTTGAGCCTGCATCGCCTCGCCGCCGAAGCGTGCCACCTCTTGCAGGTAGGCGGAGAAGAGCAGGAATGCGGCGAGTGCCGCGGTGCCGATGGCGTACCCCTTGGTCAGGGCTTTGGTCGTGTTGCCGGCCGAGTCGAGCGCGTCGGTCGTATCGCGCACGCTCTCCGGTTGATCGCTCATCTCGACAATGCCACCCGCGTTGTCCGTGACCGGACCGAAGGTGTCCATGGCAAGAATGTATGCGGCGGACATCAGCATGCCCATCGTCGCCACCGCTGTGCCATAGATGCCTGCCGAGCGCAAGAAACCCGTTTCGACCGGGAACACACCCTGCACGAGGTCACCGACGAAGTATGAAGAGAGGAGTGCCGCGGAAATGACAATCGCGGCCGCGCCGGTCGTCTCGAAACCGACGGAAATCCCTGAAATGATGTTGGTCGCGGGCCCTGTCCGCGACGCCTCCATGATGTCGCGGACCGGCCGGTAGCGGCCGCTGGTGTAGTACTGGGTAACCCACACAAACGCGAAGGACGTCACGATGCCGATGAGGCCGCAGATCAGATACTCGATCCTGCCGTACGGCAGCATCCAGAAGGCGGCGATGATCAGCGCAAAGATCGACAGGACCGCGGTGACGTAGAACCCCTTGTTCAGTTCATCCATCGGGTCCGCGGGCGTTGCCTCAGGACGAACCGAGAGGATGCCGACGATCGAGGCGATTGCACCGAGCGCGCCCAGGACGAGAGGGAAGAAGACATAGCTAAGACTTTGCGGGTTCTCGGCGCCCATTGCCGCGGTGAAGAGTGTTGCGCCCAGAATCATGGCTCCGATGATCTCGGCCACCGAAGACTCGAAAATATCGGCGCCGCGCCCAGCGCAGTCGCCGACGTTGTCGCCCACGAGATCGGCGATGACGGCCGGGTTTCGTGGATCGTCCTCCGGAATCCCTGCCTCGACTTTGCCGACCAGGTCGGCGCCGACGTCAGCGGCCTTGGTATAGATACCGCCACCGAGTTGGGCAAAGAGAGCGACGAAGGACGCGCCGAACGCGAAACCAACGATCCAGAAAGGTGTCTCGGCTTCCGCTGGCAGAAGCCCTTCAACGACCGGATAGACCGCCCAGTACATGATCAGGACGCCGAGCAGACCCAGCGCGACCACGAGGAAACCCGAAACCGCGCCGCCGCGAAGAGCTACGGTCAGTGCCTCGCCCAGACTGCGCCGGGCGGCGGAAGCCGTGCGGCTGTTCGATCGCACCGCGATGTACATCCCTATGTAACCGGAGATGCCAGACAGCAGGGCGCCAAACAGAAAAGCGAGTGACGTGATGACGCCCCTGGTCATCCGATGGTCAGTTTCGAAGAACCCGACAACTAAGCCGATAAGAACCGCGACGATGACGGCCAGCAGCGCGATGGTCGAATATTGCCGGCGCAGGAAGGCCACGGCGCCGATGTAAATACGGTTCGCGATGTCCTGCATCGCAGGGGTGCCGGAATCCCGAGAGAGGACGTCCCTGGCTAGCCAGAATGCGAAAATAATGGCCGCCACGCCGCAGATGAGCACCGGCAGCGAATAGAGCTCCCGAGGTTCCAAGACCCCCTCCTCTAAATCTCCCCGAGTGATGCGCGGGAGACCCTTCCCGACTCGCCGGCCCGTCCAGCGAGGCACAGTGTCTGGCGGCACTCGCGAATGAACCGCGGGCGGCGCGCACTGGCGGCCTTGGCTCCCGCAAGGGATGTCAAGGCCGCGACACTGAGTTACACGCGAAGGCCGAGTCTACCACGCGACTCATTACTGAAGAATCAATTTCTCGGCTCGTCAGGCGGCGGGCATGGCCGGGTCCGGCTTGGCACGAGAAAACCGGCGGAAGAATCGCTGAATCTCCCCGTTCTCCCAGGCAACCAGGAGCTGGCTCGCATTGAAGATGGAGGAGTATGTGCCGCTCACGACGCCAATCAGCAACGCGAGGACGAACATCCGGGTCGAGCCGCCGCCGAAGAGCACCAGCGCCAGGAGCGTAAAGATGACCGTCATTGACGTGTTCACCGATCGCACGACCGTCTGGGCAAGCGAATAATCGACGATCGATTCGAACGAATCATCAGGATGCTTCGCCAGGTTTTCCCGGATGCGGTCGAAGACGACGATCGTGTCATGGACGCTGAACCCGATGATCGTCAGCAACGCGGTGATAAAGAGCGCGTCGATCTGAACATTGAAGAGCAAGCCGAGGATCGAGAAGATGCCGAGCACAATCAGCACGTCGTGCAGCATCGCTACGAGAGCCGAGCTGCCATAAAGAAGCGGGTTCTGCGTGTTGCGGAAGGCATAAGCCATATAGAGCAGGATGCCCACCGAGGCGATGGCTACCGCCAGAATTGCGCGATTGCGTATCTGGGTTGAAAGAGCGCCGCCGACAGTCGCGTATTCGAGCTCGGTGAACGGCCCGATCGCCGTTTCCAGCGCCTCCTCGAGCGCGGTTTTTTGGGCGGAGCCTTCAGGGACCTCCGGCATGCGGATCAGGAATGTCTCGTCAGTGGCCGGTCCGGACTGCTGGACGATGACGCTGTCCAGCCCGGCGTCTCGCAGCGCCGACTCAATCCCGAGGGCGGTCGCTGGCTGGGAGAACCGCACTTCCCATAGCGTGCCACCGGTGAAGTCGATCCCGAGCTTCAGACCGGAAAGAAGTAACGAGACGAGACCGGGAACGATGATCACGAGCGAAATGATGAACCAGAGTTTTCGCTTACTGGCGAGCCGGGTCATTGCGTTTGGGACTCCTCGATGATCCGCTACTGCGCTGCCATGGCGGCGGGCGGGAGCGCGGCGGTCCGGGTACCGAACCACCAGCGGTCATTCGCCAACTTCATAGCGACAAGGACTCGTAGCAGCGTTCTCGTCACGGTAATCGCGGTGAACATGCTGACCACGACGCCGATGAAGAGCGTTAATGCAAAGCCGGTGATGATCGAGGTGCCGGTGTAGTTCCCGAACAGGTAGAGGATGAACGTGGTGATCATCGTCGTGATATTCGAGTCCCGTATCGACGGCCACGCGTTCTCGAATCCTGATTCGACCGACGGCGCGAGCGCCCTGCCCTGGCGCATCTCCTCCTTGATTCGCGAGAAGATAAGGACGTTCGCGTCAACAGCCATCCCGATTGAGAGGATGAACCCAGCGATGCCGGCAAGCGTCAGCGTCACCGGTACGAGTCTGAAGATGGCGAAGACGATCGCGGTGTAGACGATCAACGCGATCACGGAAATCAGCCCCGGCACGCGATAGTAAAGGATCATGAAGAGGCCGACGATGCCGATCCCAATCGCGCCGGCAAGGATGCTCTTCTCGATCGAGTCCTGACCAAGTGTCGGTCCGACGGTACGGCTCTGGATAACCTCCAGGGGCACCCCGAGCGCGCCCGCTTTGAGCTGGATGACGAGATCATCGACCTCGGTCGGCGGTACGCCCTCGATGATCCCTTGGGTCGAAATGGCGCCGTTGATCGTCGGCGAAGAGACGACCACTTTGTCGATGACGATCGACATGGGCTGGCCGAGATGACTGCTGGTGTACTGGAAAAAGCGGCTCGACGCATCACCTTGAAGCTCGAACCCCACGACCTGATTCATCCCGGTATTGCCGGTGGTGACGTAGGCGTCCTTCAAATCGGCGCCGCTGACCACGGTTTCGTAAACCGGACCCGTCGGGATCTGAGCGTTGGGGACCGGAGTGGCGGCGGCCGGCGTTGCGCCGGGGGTCGCGTCGGATGCCGGGACCCCGGCGCCGGGAGCGTCTTCCGCAGGTCCTAGCGTCGTATCGACGATTGTTCCCGGTGGCAGGTACTGCCCGAGCGGATCGATGATCTCCAGGAGGGCGGTCTGTTGGAGGATGGCGATGGCTTCTTGCGGATCGTCGACGCCCGGTAGCTCGACGATGATCTGATCGCTACCTCGTGTCTGGATGAGCGGCTCGCTCACGCCAAGACCGTTGACGCGGCGCTCGAGCGTTTGCCGAGTTCCTTCGAGCGTGTCGCTGTCCAGCGACTGGCCCGCGACCGGGCGCGCCTGCAGCACGACCTGAAGTCCTCCTTGCAGATCGAGACCCTGACGGATGGGATGCCCGGCCCGGATACCCGCGATGTCGAAATCAGATCCCGGGAGTGAGATCCAACCGGAAACAACGGCCAGCAGGACGATGAAGACCAGAGTCAGCCAGGTTCGAGTCCGCAATCGACGATCTCCCGGTTCTTGGGGCGCGCTCTATCGCCGCAGCGCAAGCCGACATAATCCTTCCTAAGGGTACGATCGGGCGGAGTATAGGAGCGGGTAGGAGACGGGTCAAACAGCGCAGTTCATCCACCGAGAAACGCGAGGCGAGTAGCAGGTTTTTCCGGAGTATAACCGCCAGTCACCGGTTTCTCTGACCACTAGGCACACATCATGCAGACGGGCGTACGGGGGCTCAGGTCGCGCTCCAGTCGATCGACGCCCACTCGGATTGAGCCGGTGTTGTGAGGTCGCCAGGCCTTCGTTGTACCTCGCGGTTGTGTTCTCGGTTGACGAAAGGAAACACCATGTTGCCCGCCCGCTCGTTGGTCTCGATCCTTGCCGTCACGATGCTTGTCGTCACCGGTCTCGCCGGAGCAGCCGCGCAGGACGCTACGCCGTCGGCCGCCACGGAACCAATGGCGCCCAATGCAGGGGCGCCACTCCCGGGTCAATACACGTTCTATCCGTCTCAGGTCGCGCAACCCGGGGGAGACCTCCCCGGCGACCCCCAGATCCAGCTCGTTCAGGTGACGGCCGATCTCGCCGAACCGGTCAACGTTGCCGCGCCGCACGATGGGAGCGGCCGCATCTTCGTCCTTGAGCGGGGTGGCACAATCAGGATCGTCAATCCTGACGGATCGGTCCTGCCAGAGCCATTCCTCGATTGGTCGGACCAGACGATGGCCGCCTTCCTCGAGCAGGGCCTGTTGGGGATGGCTTTCCATCCGAACTTCGCCGAGAACGGGATTTTCTACATCAACTACACGGATCTGTACCGCAGCGGTGATGTGCTTACGCTACAAATGACCGTCTCCGCAGACAACCCCAATGTCGCGGACCGCGAGAGCGCCGAGGTCATCAGCTTCCGGGCTCAGCCGTATCCGAATCATATCGGCGGCGATATCGAATTTGGTCCGGACGGCTGTCTCTATATCGGCCACGGCGATGGTGGACTGGAGGGCGACCCGCTCGACGCCGGTCAGGACCTCATGACCCACCTCGGTAAGATGCTGCGCATCGACGTCAACCCGGCTCTGGGCCTGGCTCCGTGCGGCAAGGGGACGACCGGCGGCGCTATGGATGACACGGCCGGGGCGACGGCAACGCCGGAACAGACCGAAAGCGACGCGGTGACCGGGGACGAGGCGGATGCTGCTGCCGCGGATCGTCACGAGCCGATCACCCACACGGTGAACACGGGCGGGCCCGGCCGGGAGATGATCGGCGAAGGCTACGCGATCCCCCGAGACAATCCGTTTACGACCGGGGAGGAGATTATTGACCTCTTCGGCCTGACGGAGGACGACTTCGCACGGTATCACCCCTATGCGCAGCCGGAGATCTGGGCCTTTGGCCTGCGCAATCCGTGGCAGTTCTCATTCGATCGCGAGACGGGTGACCTCTGGATTGGAGATGTCGGGCAGAACTTCTGGGAGGAGATTGACTTCGAGCCGGCGAGCAGCGAAGGAGGCTTCAACTACGGCTGGAAGTTCCTGCAGGGCGCCCACTGCTTCCCTAACAGTCTCGAACCGGAATGCCCGAAGGTTGGCGTCCTTCCAGTTGCCGAATATGCTCACGAGCCGACCGGCGGCTCGACCGTGATCGGCGGTCATGTCTACCGCGGCGACGCATACCCGACGTTAGAGGGGATCTACTTCGTCTCCGACTACGTCTCTGGCCGGGTCTGGGGCATCGCTCCAGGCGAGGATGGGCAGTGGCAGATGGAGGAAGTGCTCAACACCGGGCTCTTTGTGACCGGCTCCGGCGAAGACGAGGCCGGGAATATCTACTTCACCTCATGCGAGTGCGGGTACGGCCAGGGGGCCCCGAAGCCGCGTGGCGCGCTTTGGATGCTGGTGGCTGCGGATCAGGTGCCGGAAGGCGCCACGCTCGCTCCGCCCGATCAGCAACAGGCGGAAGCGACCCCTGCTGTAGGCGAGGGCATCGGCGCAAC
>JAHWJF010000005.1:10439-23985 GCA_019348515.1 Chloroflexota bacterium
TCGGCGGGCGCCAGGTACATGGGATCACCCTCGATGATGCCGAATGCCTCATAGAACTCGTCGGTATTGCGGAGCGGTTGCGTGGCGCGAACCTCGGGGGGCGCATGGACCCCGCTGCGCACGCGGGTGATCAGCGCCTCATCTCGAATCTTCCCGCGCCAGACAGTGGCAGCCGCAATGAAGAACCGCTGCTCCGGGGTGAACTCGCCGGGCTCGTTCTTGTCGAGGGTTCCGACATCTATATCGTCACCGAGAAGATTTTGCAGCGCATCGTATGCCGTCTCGATGCCGCCCAGGTCGGCGACGTTCTCGGTAACTGTGAGCTGGCCGTTGACGAAGAGCTCCGGGAGGACCTCGATGGCATCGTACTGAGCCACGAGATCGTCATTCAGCGCCTCGAAACGCTCGCGGTCGACCACGGTCCACCAGTCGGAAAGGTTGCCGAGTTGATCGAACTTGGAACCAGAAAGATCGAATCCATGGGTAATCTCGTGGGCGATGATGAAGCCGATAGCACCGTAGTTCGATGCGTGATCGGCCTGGTAGTCGAAGAACGGTGATTGGAGGATGGCCGCGGGGAAGACAATCTCGTTATTGAGCGGGCTGTAGTACGCGTTCGCCGTTTGCGCATTCATCCCCCATTCTTCACGGTCTACCGGGAGACCAGCTTCGGCGAGGGACTCGCGAATTGAGGCGTTGGCGGCGCTGAGTACCGAGGCGAAGTAGGAGTCGCCGATCTCGACCTCCTCGTACGTTTCCCACTTGTCGGGGTAGCCCACCTTTACCCGCAGGGTGGCGAGCTTCTCGAGAGCGCGCTCTCGCGTCTCCGGCGTCATCCACGTATTGCGCTCGAGCCGCTCCCGAAACGCCGCGATGATGCCGTCGACCAGCTCGATCATCTTTATTTTCGCTTCCGGTGGGAAGTGCTCGTCGACATAGAGCTTGCCGAGTGCATCACCCATCAGGCCGTTGACTTGCCCCAGAACACGCTCGTCGAGTGGGGGCATCAAAGACTGACCACCGAGAGCCTGGAAGAACGTAAACGCGGTCTCCTCCAACTCCAGGTCCAGGTTGTTGTTGAAGTTCCACAGAAGCTGCACCCGCAAGTAGTCACGAAGCGTCTCAATTGGCGTCGCTTCGAGAATCTCGTCCAGTTGGTCGAGATACGCGGTCTCCGTGACGATAATCCGTTCGGTGCCGGGAATACCGAGCTCGTCCAGATACGAACGCCAGTTCATCCGCGGGTAGCGCTGCTCGATTTCGTCAACCGTAGCCGGGTTGTATGAGAGCTCGGGGTTCTGTTCTTCCTCGCGTGTCAGTGTTGTCTCCGCCAGCGTCTTCTCGAAATCGTAGATAGCCTGCGCGGCCGCGGCCGCGACATCCGGATCTCTGTCCAATCGCTCGAGGAATTTCGCCGTTGTTTCGATGTACGCCTGCCGCACGTCTTCGTTACCTTCTTCCAGGTAATAATCTCGATTGGGCAGGCCGAGCCATGGGCCGCCGAGGTAGACGGCATTGATGCCGCTGTCCTTCAGATCCGAAGAAACCCCAATCGGCAGTGAACCTGAAAGTCCGCGGAACATCGCCCCTTGCAAAAACTCGTGGTAGGCGGGCAAGCTGTCGATCGCGTCAATCTCGGCGAGGAACGGGTCCAGAGGGGAAACGCCAAGCGCGTCGCGCGCTGGCTCGTCGACACCCTGCTCCCAGATGCGCACCGCCTTCGCTTCGTCCGAATCGTCTGGAATGTCGCGCTCCCCAACGCGCGCCTCACCGAGGATTGCGAGAAGCTGCTCAGTCGTGAGGTCGTAGAGTTCCGTGAACGTGCCGTAGGACGACTTGTCATCCGGGATTTCGGTCCTATCGAGCCAGCCGCCATTGGCGAAGCGGTAGAAATCCTCGCGAGGGCTGACTGCGAGATCCATATTGTCAATGTCGATTCCGCGTCCGGGATCTTGGGCCAGAACCACATTGGATGGAAACGCGGACGCAAGAAGGAGCAGCCCGGCCATAATGGCCGGCCAGAAAAACCTCAGCATGTACGAGACTCCGATCAGGGGCAGGAAGCCCGGTTCATCACGGGACTCCCGGGGGAGGGGCCGAGCTCTCCGGGGGCGCCGCCTGGCGCTACGGCGCTGGTTATAGCACACGACCCACATGACAGATCCTGAAGCAGGGTGTTGACGAACCAGGGCCGGGGCATCACGATCGTTGCACATGCGCGGCGCGGATCGTCACGAACTGACACAACGCGGAGGATCACGGATGCTCGAGACACAAGGCAATATCGCGCGAAAAGACGTCATCGCGGAAGCACTCGAGCATTGTGTCTTCCCGCTCGCTCCCATCGACGACGTCCACCGTGACGGTCCCAAGGTCTACCTGCGCGGTGACGGCGTTCGCATCATGGACGTTGACGGCCGTGAGTACCTCGACATGATGAGCTCGCACACGCGGGCTAACTCTCTCGGCTATGGGAATACTGAAATCGCCGGCGCCGTCGCGAAGCAGCTGGAGCAGCTTCACTACGTCGGAACGGTGACGAATTTTGCTCCGCCGACCATCGAGCTTGCTGGAAAGCTCGCCGATCTCGCGCCCGAAGGGCTGTCCAAGGTCCTCTTCGTGACCGGTGGCTCAGAGGCGGTTGAGGCCGCGATCAAGATGGCAAAGCAATACCACGCGCACACCGGCAAGCCCCGCGCCAGCAAGATCATCTCGCGCTGGAATGCCTACCATGGGGCAACGATGGGCGCCTTAGGCGCCACGGACTGGCTGGACACCCGCCACATCTCCGAGCCCGGCGTGCCCGGCTACTCGCTGATTCCTGGTCCGAGCCGATATCGCAACCCGTTCGGGATGGAGGAAGCGGCGTACTTCGCGTTCTGTGCCGACTATCTGGAGAGGCAGATCCAGCATGAAGGACCAGACAATGTCGCGGCGTTCATCGCCGAGCCGATCATGCAGGCACACGGTGTCCAGACCGCGTCGGTGGAGTATTTCGGCCGCGTCCGGGAGATTTGCGACCGCTACGGTGTGCTCCTCATCATCGACGAGGTGATCACCGGATTTGGCCGCACTGGGGCTTGGTTCGCCAGCGAACACTACGGAATCCAGCCGGATATCATGACTATGGCGAAAGCGCTGACGGCCGGGTACATGCCGATGGGCGCGGTAATCGCGCGGCCGGAGCTGATCGACGCACTCCCCGTTTTCCGACACGTACACACGTTCAGTGGACATGCCGGCGCCGCCGCGGCAGCAAACACCGTGATCGCGATCAAAGAGCGGGAAGGACTCATTGGCAAGGCACGGGAGAACGGCGAATACCTGCTCGACACACTGCACGAGTTTCTTGACCCCCATCCCATCGTGGGACAGGTACGCGGCAAGGGGATGTGGCTTGCGGTTGACTTCACCGCCGACAAGCAGACCCGTGAGCCGTTCGGGGACGATACGGTGCGGGCGGTAGTGCGTCGCATGTATGACCACGGAGTCATTGCCAGCCCGATTGGCACAGCGTTCGAGCTGGCGCCGCCGCTGATCTCGACGAGAGCTGACCTCGACGAGACGGTGCGCATCGCGACGCTCGCGATAAACGAGGTAGCCAGGGAGCGCCGTCTGATTTGATCATGGGCCAGGCTGGTCACAAGCCGGGATCAGAACCTCAGGTGTAGAGACCGCGTTCCCGGATATAGGATTCGACTGCCGCCGGCACGAGTCCCGTGATGGGCTGGTTTTCGCGTACCCGTTGCCGGATGTCGGATGACGAAACCGGGACTTCGTCGATCAGCGCAAGATGCACCCGGCCGTTCAACGCCGGGATCGCTTGCGTAAGAACGTCGAGGTTGGCGTCAATTCCTGGCCGGCCGGCTACGGCTAGCTCGGCGGCACGCAAGATGCGCTCGGGATCGTGCCAGGTCGGAAGGTCGCGCAGCGAGTCCTCGCCCATGAGGAAGACCAGCGTTGCCGGGGAAACCTGTGAGCGGAGCAGTTCGAGTGTATCCGCTGTGTAGGATGGCCCGGCGCGGTCGAGGTCGATCGTGCTTATCTCGTCGAGTGGTGAGCCAGCCAGCGCGAGCTCGAGCATCGTGAGCCGGTCTCGGTCACTGCTCACGATTTGTCCCGCTTTATGCGGGGGGCGGCCAGCCGGTACCCATGTGACACGCTCGAGTCCGAGCGCGTCACGCAGCTCGCGCGCGATGTAAAGATGGCCGTTGTGAACTGGATCGAAGGTTCCACCGAGCACCCCGATCCGCCGCGGTCGCGTCGGGATCGTCATCCGGCGCCTGCTGGCGACTTGGTCGAGACTGTCGCCTCCGGGAAGAGGACCCGTAGCCGTTCGATGACGTGATCGTCGATGCTATGCCCCAGATCGTGCTCGACGGTGACTTCGATATCAGTGCCTTCTGGACTTGCCTGGATAATATCAACTGTTGGATTCCGATGGGAGAGGTGGGGAGTGCCCCGGAGGGATTCGACGACGGCACTCTGAATCTCGGCAATCGGCCGCTCGATGCCCCCCGCCGTGTATTTTTGGCGGTCAAGGGCGCCAACCGACGAATTCTCAATAATGCTCGAGAAGACAACCGTGTTCGGGACGATAACGCGTTCGCCGGCTGGAGTCCGAAGTGCGGTGATTCGGACTCCGACCTCTTCCACGCGACCTTCCGCGGCTCCGATGCGGATCCGATCTCCGATTCTAAACGGCCGCTCGATGAGGATGTAGATGCCGTTGACGAAGCCGCGGCCAACGTCCTGAAGAGAGAGGCTGATGCCGAAGGTAGCGGCGCCGAGGACAGCCGCGATGGCAGTCCAGCTTGCGCCGAGTATGGCAAGCACAACGGTGGTTCCGGCGGCATAGACGGCGAGCGCGGCCGCGCGGCTGGCCAGTGCGGCGACTTCGGCGTAGCTACGTCGCGCCTTTGCGGTGTTAAGGATCACCCGGCTTAGCCACTGGGCGATCCAAACGGTAATCGAGACGATAATAAGGACCTGGATGGTTTTGGCTAAGGCCTGCGCAGCCAGAAGCTGATCCAACCCCAGCGCCGACCGGACGAGATCCCAGAACGCGGCGACGTCCACGGCTGACGGTCCTCCGAAGGGTGTCGAGCGGCTGAGGATTGTAGCAACGCCGGGGGAGTGCCGTCGGCTGGACGATTCAGTGAATCCCGATGGCGCATTGTTATAGTCCTTGGCGGATCAGCGTCGTGAGGGCGAGGGACATCCGACCGTGTTCGACTACCACGTTCACAGCACCTTTTCAGTCGACTGCAACATTCCGATGGAGAAATCGTGTCGCGCCGCGATTGCTGCCGGCGTCACGGAAATCGCGATCACGGACCATGTCGATCACGTCCCTGCCGATCCCGGATTCGGATTCTACCGAGCAGAAGCGTATCTGGAGGAGGTCGATCGAATCCGGGATCTCTTCGCTGGGGAGCTTGTCGTTCTCCGCGGGGCGGAGATCGACTTCAACGAAAGCACCATCGAGCATGTGGAGCGGTTCACAAACGAGTATGGGAGCCAGTTCGACTTCGTTATCGGGTCGGTGCACTATGCCCCGGACGGCATGATGATTTTTCCCGACTACTTCTCGGAACGCACGTTGGATGATGTGTTCTTACCGTACTTAGAGCAAGTGCAGAAGGCCGTCGAAACCGGCTGGTTCGACGTGATCGGACACCTGGACTTACCAAAACGGTATGCTCCAAAAACACATCGCGATTACGATCCCGCGCGATACCGCGAACGGCTCCTGCCCATCTTCGATGCGATGATCGAGCGGGGTGTTGGCTTCGAAATCAACACCTCAGGCTTGCGTCAGACGCCGAGAACGAGCATGCCCGGCCCCGCCGTCGTCCGCTGGTACTCGGATCGCGGGGGGCGAGTCATTACGACGGGGACCGATTCCCACGCAGCGCAAACCGTGGGAGCAGGGCTCCAAAAAACGTTGGATATGCTCAGCCTGAATGGCATCGACGCGGTTGCCTCGTTCCGTGCCAGAAAGGCCAGCCTGGTGCCCATTGCCGCGTTACGTCCGAAGGAGCAGTGAGACGAGCGAGCCGGGGCGCTCCAGCAACCCACGGTATCGGCGAGGGAACGCTGGAACGTCGGGCCGAATGGGACCTCCTCGCGCCAGCGTGTCCGGCGCCCGACCCAGTTCCGACATGTCGGTCCCGAGCGCCAGACGAGCCGTCAATCAGGCAGCGGGACGTGCGACGCCGTTGATCTTGACCGCGGCTCTCGCATTTGCCGGTACAGCGGGCGCGCTCCCGCTGCCGATAGGCTCCGAACCCGTCCGGATTGGCCTGATCGTGCTAGCGCTCGTTGTCGGCATCGGGATGACGGTCGCACTAGATCGGCCAGGGTCAAGGCCGTATTGGCAAATGACGCTTCTCGTCACGCTCGTTCTCATGCCAGTCATAGCGCTTCAAGCGTCTGCATCCCGCGTCCCGTTCGTGGCGATTTCGCGAGGCTCCGCCGGCCCTCTCTTGTGGTTCACATTCGCAGCGTGCGTTGTCCTGACCGGGGTGTGGCTCTTTGCCGCGTTTCAGTCGGATCAGGTCCCGGAAAACAGCGCGTTGTTGTTCCTGCCAGCGGCCGTGCTCGTGCCGGCGATTCTTGGAGCTCCCGGATCGCTGAATGAAACGTCGGCGCTCACTATGCTCGGGGAAGCGTGTCTGGTAGCGGGAGTATCGATCTTCTTGGCCTTGCTTTCTCCGCCAAGCTGGCGACCACTGGCCGGAGGAGCAGCGCTAGGCGCTCAATTCGTGTTGCTTTGGGCACTGGGACGGGGACCAGTGATCGGACAAGATGGCGGCACTGTCGTTCCGGCGAGCGCGGCGTTGTTGCTATCGCTAACGACCCTCCTGACGGTGCTCACTCCTTTGGGCGCGCTATTCAGCCGCAGGTTTTTTCAAACTGTTGAAGAGGAGACCGGGGGCCCGAAGCCGGCGAGCGCCCCGAAGAGGGGTGCTCGCCGGCCCGACCGTCGCTAGGGGCGGAGGTTCAAGAAAGGGTCGAGATGTCTCCATGGCCGTTCAGCGGTGGGAGGCTCGGGTCTCCCTCGTCATCTTTCTTCTCGGCGATGGTCATGGTGGCCACCATCTCGTCAGGATCGAGCTTCATCAGTGTTACGCCCTGCGTTTGACGACCGATCGTCGGGATCTGGGAGACTGGCAGGCGAATCACTTTTCCGGAGGTGCTCATCAGCATCAAATTGTGATCGTCGCCCACCATCCCGGCACCGACGATCTGGCCAGTGCGAGCGGTCAGCTTCATGGCAGTGACGCCTTTGCCCCCTCGGCCCTTGGTGATGAAGTGATCGGTATTCGTACGCTTGCCAAGTCCCTTTTGGGCCACAACGAGGAGATCCTTACCTGGGATCACGACCTCCGAAGCGATCACCCGATCTCCCTTGGCCATCCGAATACCGATGACGCCCGCCGCGGGCCGGCCCATCGGACGAACCACCTCCTCACGGAAGCGGACCGCCTGCCCCCCCTTGCTGACAAGCATGACATCGTCCTCTCCTGTCGTCATGCGCACCCAGGCAAGCTCATCATCCGGATCAATACCAATGGCAATCAGTCCCGAGGAGCGAACGGTCCGGAATTGGTCGAGCGCAGTGCGCTTGACACGTCCCAACCTGGTCGTGAAGAAGAGGTACTGGCCTGACGTGTAGTCACGGACCTTCAACAGGGTCGTGACGGTTTCATCTGGCTGCATGTTGACGAGATTGATGATCGGGACGCCTTTGGCCGTGCGGCCAGCATCCGGGAGTTCGTGCACCTTGAGCTGGTAAACCTTTCCCCGGTTGGTGAAGACCAAGAGGGAATCGTGGCTGTTCGCGGCGAGAATGTGCTGGATCGCGTCTTCGTCGCGCATCGTGACCCCGGTCACGCCACGACCGCCCCGGTGCTGGGTGCGGAACACGCCATCGACGCTGCGCTTGACATAGCCGCGCGACGTCAGGGTGACGAGGACATCCACTTCTGGAATCAGATCCTCCTCGGACAGAGCTCCGGAGATGTCCTGGATCCGCGTGCGGCGCTCATCGCCATATTTCGCTTTCAGCGCCGCCATATCATCGCGGATGACGCTCAGGATCAGTTTCGGATCGGCCAGGAGAGCTTCCAGTCGCTTGATCTCGGCGCGAACTTCCTTGAGCTCGTCCTCGATCTTCTTCCGTTCGAGACCAGCGAGCCGAGCGAGCCGCATATCGAGGATCGCAGACGACTGCACCTCAGTGAGGCTGAATTTCTTCATCAGGTTCGCGCGCGCGGTCTCTGTCGTCCGCGAGGCACGGATGGTGGCGATCACCGCATCGATATGGTCGAGGGCGATCTTGAGACCCTCGAGAATGTGAGCCCGGCGTCGAGCCCGCTCTAGCTCGAACTCGGTGCGGCGGGTGATGACTTCCTGCCGGTGGGTGATGTACTCCTGAAGCGCTCTCTTGAGCGTCAAGGACCGGGGCTGCGTTCCTCGCTCGATCAGAGCCAGCATGTTGACGCCGAAGCTCGACTGCAACTGCGTGTGCTTGAACAGATTGTTGAGCACTTTCATCGGTTGCGCGTCGCGCTTCAACTCGATGATGGCCCGCATTCCCGTGCGATCCGACTCGTCCCGGAGATCGCTGATACCGTCGAGCTTGCCCTCACGCACCTGGTCGGCGATCCGCTCGAGAAGCGTCGCTTTATTAACCTGGTAGGGCAGCTCAGTGACGACGATCTGGTAGCGGCCCCCGCGAGGTGATTCCTCGACGAACGCCTTGGCACGGACCACGATGCGCCCGCGTCCAGTCGCATAGGCGGACTTGATCCCTTCGCGGCCGAGGATTGTTCCCCCGGTCGGAAAGTCCGGGCCGGTGACGATCTCCATGAGATCCTCCACTGTGGCATCCGGATCGTCGATCAGGAGCGTTACGGCGTCGCAAAGCTCATTCAGATTGTGCGGAGGTATGTTGGTGGCCATACCGACCGCGATGCCCGTGCTGCCGTTGAGGAGAAGATTGGGTAGCCGGGCCGGCATCACCCGGGGCTCTTCGGTTGACGCATCGTAATTCGGAATGAATTCGACCGTGTTCTTGTCTATGTCCGCGAGGAGCTCATCCGAGATCGCGGTGAGGCGCGCCTCGGTGTAGCGCATCGCTGCCGCGCCATCGCCATCAACCGATCCGAAGTTGCCCTGACCATCGACGAACGGGTACCGAAGGTTGAAGTCCTGCGCCATGCGGACGAGGGTGTCATAGACAGAAGCGTCACCATGGGGGTGGTAGCTCTTGAGCACTTCGCCGACGATTCCCGCGCTCTTCCGGTAGCGGGTGTTCGAGCGCAGACCCATCTCCGACATGGCGTAGAGAACGCGCCGGTGAACCGGTTTGAGTCCATCCCTCGCATCCGGCAGCGCCCGCTGCACGATCACGCTCATGGCGTAGTCGAGATACGACTGGCGCATCTCGTTTTCGATGCTCGCGAGCCGGACGTTTCCTATTTCCACGAGTCGGTTCCCCTAACTAGGCATGGAATAGTTGCCTCGAAACAGACATGAGTCTAACACAAAATGAACCGATGTTCGAGAAAAAATCGCGTACGGACGCCCAAAATCCTCATCCTGAGCGAGACAATGGCCCTCACGCCAATGAGCCGCCGGCAACCGCCGGCGGCTCATTTCCGGTGATCGATCCAGGCTTGCTGGAGATGATCGAGAACCGCTATTTCTTCCGATGCGATCGCTTCTTCGGGGCATCGACCTCGTACGAGCCGCCGACACTCGAGACCGTGACATCCGAGCCGCCGAGACTCGTCGTTAATGCCCCACTTGTGTCGGGCACATCAAGGCCCGTGGTTGTGTCGCCGGGAAGAATTGGTGCTATGGGAGTGTCCGGGATCACCAGGCCCTCGATTAGGTCGGCGTCACCCGTGTCGACGGTTGTGTAATCCAATCCCGGCACTTGGGGAGGAAGCTGGATACCGGTCACCGTGGTGACCGGTTCACTCTGAGCGTCGGCGATGAGTGTTGTCGTCGGGTTCAAGACACCCGAGCCCGCAAGAGCGGCAACGACGAAAACGACGACCACCAGGACAGTTTCGGGGCCATTTCTCATGACGGCCCTCATCTATTCAATTATCGATGCGTTTGTGCCGCCACCGGGGACCGACCCGATCGAGGAACCGCCGACGATGAGCACGCCGATTCCCGTCTCATTGATGACGTCACCGCCGTCTATCGTGACCCCCGGCGCCAGGACGACGACATCGCCGACGTCGATCGGGGAGGCGCCTCCGGCGACTGTCACCGTTGACCCGAGGTACTCCTGCGCAGTGGCGCCCGGAGCCCCGGCTCCGGCCAACATGGCCGCGAGTGCGATCGCCCCAGCGAAGCGCAGACATGTGCTGCTCGTCATTCCCACTCCTCCCCTCATCGAGCTACGTTCCTGGTCAGCGTAGCTTTTCTCCGCAGTTCGTGCAGAACCGCCCGTCAGCGGGATTCGCGGTTCCGCACTTCGGGCACGCGACGAGCTGCGCCTGCACCTGAAGTGACTTACCGCAGTTGGGGCAGTAACGTGCACCAGCCGGAGCGCTCGCGTGGCAGTGCGGGCACTCGACGAACTCCGCTCCCCCGCCTTCACGACGCGCGGGCTCGGCCAGCGTTTCGCGCATTGTCGATGCCATGGCCTGGCCGATACCCAGGCCGGCCCCAAGCTCGAGCCCGGTCTGCGCGGCATCGAGAGCAGGAGTGCCCTCATTGCCGCCGAGTGCCTGTGCGGCTTCGAACTGCAGATACTTACCGGGGTCCCCCAGCACCGCCATCCCAGTCCGCTCATCGATCCGCTGTTGAACCTCGTCTGGCGGCGAGATCGCCACGATCTGAAAGCTGGTAAGGTCCAATCCGATACGCCGGAAATCATCGGCGAGCGCATTCCGCATGGCCGCGGCCAGCTCGGCGGTCTGCCCAGGCAGGTCCAGGAGCGAAGTGTGAAGCGCTCCCAGCATGTCGTTGAACTCGTTGACGATCACCCCGCGAAGAAAGTCCTCGATGAGGCCCGTCGTGTACGCACCACGCGACCCGACGACCTGCTGCACGAAAAGCTGCGGATCCCCGACGCGCATGGAGTACGCGCCGAACGCCCGCAGGCGCACCATGCCAAACTCGCTGTCGCGAAAAACGACCGGCTGAGCGGTCCCCCATTTGAGATCGTTGAACTCGCGCAACGATACAAAATAGACCTCGGCCGTGAAGGGCGAGTTGCCACCGAACGGGATCTTCATGATCCCGCCCAGCAGTGGCAGGTTGTTCGTGCTCAGCGTGTGGCGACCGGGGCCGAAGACGTCGAGAGCTTTCCCGTCGCGAAAGAAGACGGCGGTCTGGCCCTCGCGGACGATGAGCTGAGATCCGAACGTGAACTCGCCTGCGCCCTGCTGGGGGACACGAAAGACGAGCTCATCCGAGCGTTCGCTCGGGTGTTGAATGACGTCGATGATAGCCATGCGGCTCTCCCTGCTGGGGGCAGCGCCCGAAGCGGGACTAGCTTCCCGACGGCAAGCTCTGGGGGCTGCCGGCTCCCAGGGACTTCTTAAGTGCCTGAAGCTCGTCCTCGACGTCGGATTCACTGTCCAGCGCCTGGAATTGCGCCTCGAAGCTGTCGTCACCAATCTCTAGAGCGGCCATGGCGTGGGCCTCTTCGCTCCGGATCTTGCGCTCCATCCGATCAAGTTCCGAAGAGGGATCGAGCGGGGTGAAGACGACCACCGCCTCCGCGACTTGCCGTTGCGCCTTGGCCCGCCGTTGACGGGCAATCAAGGTGTCCCGGGCTCCCAGGGTCGTCTGGTATTTGGCCTCGAGCTGCCGCAGCTGGTCCTTCAACTTGGCAACGGCCTGGCTTTGCACCCCGAGCTGCTCGCTGTAGATCGCCGAGTTCTCTTCGTTGTCCCGCTTGCGACGCAGTGCCTCACGCGCAAGATCATCCTTGCCGGCGGTGACCGCGCGCTCAGCCTTGCGGCCCCATTCCTCGGCCAGCTTCTTGGTCTCGGCGGCGTCGAGCTCGAGCTCTTTTTCCTGCGCGATCATGGCTGCCACCTGGGCACGGGCCGACGTGATGCTTTCCTTCATGTCGCGCAGAATCTGGTCGATCATCTTTTCGGGATCTTCGGCGTTGTCGATGAGATCGTTGACGTTCGCCCTGATCAGTCGTGATAGACGGTCCATTATCCCTGTCATGGAAATCCTCCCACTTCCTTATGCCCCGCCCACCGGCGGAGCGCTACCCGACGGTTTCAGTGCGCCGGAACACTTCGACGTCCAGTGGTTCGGTCAGTCGGCCAACAAATGCCTGCCGCGCCCCGTCCCAGTCGAGAATCAGGCCGAATTCGTCCGGATCCTCGGCATCCTCGAGCAGAGCGTACCGCACGGCGCGCAACCCGTCTGAACCTCGCTCGCCAATGACCTCCCCATCACCGGTTCCGGCTGCGAACTGGCGCAGATTCGTGTCGGGGATGATCGTACCTCGCTCGGGCGGTGTGACCGGACTCATGCGAATCAGGTGACCGCCGGGCTCCCGGCTGACGAAAAGCCATTCTTCTGGTTCCCGAGCAATGCGGAATAGGCGGAATGAATGTGGCCGGCCGTCGACGTCGATCTTGGCATCGACCAGATAGTCGTCGCCGAGGATGGAAATCGCATCGCCGGGCTGTGCTGAATACGCCTCATGCGGGATGACTTCGGCGACCGGCTGCAGTGCGGCCAGTACGCCGTCACGATCCGCCGCGTGCCCGGTGTCGATGACCTCCTGGCGGGTGTCGAATCGAATGATCTGCGACTCAACAGTCCTGCTCACCAGGTCTGCCGCGGGACCGAGCGGCTGTCCAGCTGTGATGGCGGCCTCTAGCCGGTCGATGGCGGGTTGCAGCTCATCGACTCCGAGAAGCAGACTCTCGTCAAACAGGCGAAGCTGATCGAGGGCGACGCCGTCGATGTCTCGCTCCCCGAAAAGGCCGCCATATCCCGGACTTGCCGTCCGCACACGGTCGATATAGTGGCGAATGGCCTGGCTCGCGCGCTCCACGGCCGCGATCTCCCCAAGCCGCCGGGCATTCGCGAGATCGCGCCCAACGCGCTCTACTCGCGCCAGCTCCGCCGCATAGGCGTCCGCAACGGCCGCCCTCACCCGCCGGTCCGCATCCCGCCGCTCTTCTTTGAGACGATAGCCGCGGTATCCCGGCACGCGGTCCAGCGCTTCGCGCAATCGTTGCTCGAGCATCTCTTCAGGTCTCTCGGTCACCGTGGGTTTCCTCCCGCGGAGATCGCGTCAGCTCGGACTGCTTGCAATTCCCGTGCTCCTCCTGGACCGAGAAAGATCTCGGCGCCACAGTAAGGACACTTGACGAGCCCTTTTCCCGCTAGCACCAACTCGCCACCACAATTGGGACAGGTCTGTCTGCCCTGAAGCTGTGCCGCCTCAACGGAGTGCTGGCCTCCTTTGCGCCAGTCGACGTATCCAGTAAAGAGGCCTAGTCCGACGAGATCGTAGAGGTCGCTTTCAATCTGTTCA
>JAHWJF010000094.1 GCA_019348515.1 Chloroflexota bacterium
GCATCCAGGCAGGCGGTGAGCCGATGGGCATCGTGGTCTTTGACCCGACGGGTAACTGAGTTCGATCGTTTGCTTCAGGAGCAGCGACGTCAACGGGGACAACGATCAATCCCCCGATTCCATGCGACCGAGGGTGACGGGAAGCTTATGCGGACGCTGGATGATGCCGTCGCTAGGTGGTGGGAGCAGAGCATTCCGAGGCCGGTTGACCGTTATGGAAGGCTACGAAGATTCCGAAGGTTCCGAAGATTACGAAGGTTGGGAGAGGCAGGGCGGGGAACTGGTCGCGGCGGAGGCGCGGTGCCGACAGTCATCACCCGGAGGTCGTGTGAGAGGGGGTAAGGTGCTCCCCGTACTTGCCATCATCGGCGCGCCTTCGAGCGCCGGCGCTCACGGTCCCGGCCAAGAGAAAGCGCCGGAATCGTTCCGCGCGGCTGGATTGCTTCAACTCCTCGAGGAGCGGGGTTTCCCGGTGGTTGATCGGGGAGATCTGTCCCTCGTCCGTTTTCGGCCAGACCCGATGCACCGGCGGGCGCAGAGTCTGGAGCGTGTTGTCCGTGTCGCCCGCGCCGTCGCCAGTGAGGTGAACGCGTCGCTGCGGGCCGGGCAGATGCCACTTGTGATTGGCGGCGATTGCACGATTACGCTCGGCGTCATTGCGGGATTCCTGGAGCACGGAGTCGACCCCGGACTTCTTTACATGGACGGTGGGATGGATGTCGGCACACCTGCCACCTATCGTCCGGGGATGTTCGACTCCATGGGGGTCGCACACATGGTGGCAGAGCCCGGCGCGGCCGAGGCACTCACGCGCGTCGGGCCACGCGCTCCACTGCTGCCAGGCCGGCAGATCGTGCCGTACGGCTATACCCCGGGTGAGCCGGTGGCGCCCGAGCAGGCGATCCTGGATCGTAATGGGATCGTAGGATTTCCTGTCGACCGGGTGCTTGGCCGTGCGGCGGCTGCCGCCTCGGAGGCGCTGCGGGAAGTCACAGAGCGCGTGGAGCGCCTCGTGGTCCACTTCGACGTCGACGTCATCGACTTCGTCGATTTTCCCGCCTCCGATGTCCCGCATATCAACACTGGACTGACCCTCGCCGAGGTGATGACCAGTCTGGGAGTGTTCGCGGCCAGCCCACATTTTGCCGGTCTGGTGATCACGGAGTTCAACCCGGACCACGATGACGAGGAGGGCACCCTGGCGCGGATCTTTACGCGCGCTCTGGCGGACGCGCTCGCCTTCGGTCACCAGCAGTCAAGGCCTGACGCCATCGCTCAGTAACGACGAACGCGCCTGCCTGGGGTCCGACCCTGACACTGCCATACCGGCACGGGGGTAGCTCACGGGAGATGCGTGAAGGGCGGGTTGCTGGACCCGCCCTTCACGACTTCAAGGCTCCTCGGCTTCACACCTACTCGTGCGTAACGGCCAGGACGCGGTCCTCGAAGAGCGACTCCTCTACGACCTCGTCATCCTCGGTGAGCGGAAGCTCGCGCTGGCTCCCCTCCGGGAGGGCCTCCTTGGCGACGGCGATAAAGTCACGGAAGAGGGGGTGCGGATTGGTCGGACGAGAGCGAAACTCCGGGTGGAACTGCACTCCGACGAAGAAGGGATGGTCCTCCAGCTCCATGATCTCGGCTAGTTGGCCATCAGGAGAGGCGCCGCTGACAATGAATCCGGCATCAGCGAGACGGCCCCGGAAGGAGTTGTTGACTTCGAACCGGTGCCGGTGTCGTTCGGATACCTCGGGAACCGCATAGGCAGCCGCGGTCTTCGTTCCTGGTTGTAGGCGGCACGGCCACATCCCGAGGCGCATGGTGCCGCCCATCTCGACGTCTTTCTGGTCGGGCATCAGGTCGATCACCGGATAGGGGGTGTTCGGGTCGATTTCGGTCGAATTCGCGCGGCCGAGGCCGAGAACATTACGGGCGACATCGATGACGGCCATATGCAAGCCGTAGCAGAGCCCAAGGTACGGGATGCGGTTCTCGCGGGCCCAGCGGGAGGCCGCCACTTTACCCTCAGTGCCGCGGGCCCCGAAGCCTCCAGGAACGACGACACCGGACACCGTGCGCAGCGTGCTGGCGAGCTCGTCCGGACTTACGGTCTCGGCGTTGACCCAGACGATCTCTGGCTCCACATTGTGCCAGAGACCCGCGTGGGTGAGGGACTCCAACACGCTCATGTACGCATCCGGCAGCTCGACGTACTTGCCGACAATGGCGATGCGAAGTGGCCGCCGGGGACGGCGGATCTGGTCGACGAGATGTCGCCACTCGCTCAGGTCAGCCTCGCGCGGCAGCCCTAACTCGCGAGCGAGGTAAGCGCCCAGTCCGGATTCTTCGAGGATCAGCGGCACCTCGTAGATCGTGTCCGCGGTCGGCATGGAGATGACCGCGTCACGGTCAACGTCGCAGAACAGCGCGATCTTCTCTTTGACGTCCTCGGGAATCGGACGCTCGGCGCGAGCAATGATGATGTCGGGCTGAATACCGAGCGAGCGCAGCTCTCGCACGCTCTGTTGCGTTGGTTTTGTCTTGAGCTCGCCCCCACCAATCTCGGGAACTAGAGTGACGTGTATATAGAGGACGTTCTGCCGGCCGACCTCGCGTCGAAGCTGGCGGATCGCCTCGATGAACGCCTGTCCCTCGATGTCCCCAACGGTCCCTCCGACCTCGACGATGACGACGTCGGCGTCGTGCCGACGCGAGGCGAGTCGCAGACGATCCTTGATCTCGTTGGTTATGTGCGGGATGACCTGGATGGTGCCGCCGAGATAATCGCCCCGCCGTTCTTTGGCGATGACGGCGGAGTAAACCTGACCTGTCGTGACGTTTGAGGCCCGGGAGAGGTTCTCGTCAGTGAACCGCTCATAATGCCCGAGGTCGAGATCGGTCTCGGCGCCGTCTTCGGTGACGAAGACTTCGCCATGCTGATACGGCGACATGGTGCCGGGATCGACGTTCAGATAGGGGTCGAGTTTGATTGTCGAGACGCTGGCGCCGCGGCTCTTGATCAATCGCCCGATCGAAGCGGTGGTGATGCCTTTGCCGACCGATGAAACGACGCCCCCGGTGACGAATATGTATTTTGGCATCAACCCTCCCCCTCCGCGCTGAGGCGCTCCGCTGTCGCTTAACTCACACTGAGCACGATCAAGCGCATGGTGTCGCCCAGATCGCTTGACTTGACTGTCAGCTTCTCCTCCGGCTCCGGAAGGCTGATCCCTAGATTGCGGGAGAAGACTTCGAGCCCGAGCAGATCCCGGTCACCGGTAGCGGTGGCGTACTGCATGGGAATAACGACTTTCGGGGCGAGTTGGCCGGCGATCTCGGCTGCGTGGGCGGGATCGAGATGCCGGCTACCGGCAGGAACAAGCAGAATGTCCACGTCGGTCATTGCCTCGGCTTGCTCCGCGGAGAGGGCATGCCCAAGGTCGCCCAGATGGCAGATAACCATGCCGTCGAGCTCGATCAGGTACGACGTGTTGTGACCCCGCTCCGCGCCCCCGGCATCATCCTGGTGCGTGCGAATGCCGGTGATGAAGATGTCATGGATCTCGTATTCACCGGGGCCATCGATCGTATCGAAATCCGGTTTCACGGCGGCAAGATTGGTGTGCTCCGGTTGCGGCGAGGAGACGGTCACGATATCGGCGGTCTGCTTGGCGAGGGCAAACCCCGTCTTCTTGCCGACCGGATCGGTCATCACGACCGCGTCTTTGCCACGAATGCGAAAGCAGTTGTGTCCGTACCAGCGGAGCTCAGCCATGGGTCTCTGTCTTTCCAGAGCCCGTTTCCGGGCATGCGCGAACAGGGTCATCGCGCGGCGGCAATGAAAAACACACAACGCCCCGGCACCGGACACCGGCGACGCGGCGGGACGATTTAGGCTCAAGAGGGAAGTGACCTGCTCGCGCGCGATCAGGCGGCCAAGCGCCTTTTCCCACGGGTGGTCAGTATACCACTAACGCTCATCCTCGTCTTCCCCGAGCGCGCGCTCGAGGGCAACGCGAATGACGTCATAGCCGTACCCACGGCGAGCCAGGTAGGCGCCGAGGCGTCGACGGATTGCGACGGGATCGTCGCCGGCATAGGAGGGAAGACGACGGCGTGCCAACGCCTCGGCGGCGCCCGTTTCATCGAGGTCAACCTCGGCGATTGCCTCCCGCGCGGTCTCGGTGTCGATACCTTTGTGGCGAAGCTCCTGCTGGAGCAATCGTTTCCCGCGCGGGCGGTGGGTGGTGCGGTTTTCGACCCATCGCCGGGCGAAATCAGCGTCGTCGAGATAGCGCCACGCGTGGAGGCGCGAGATCGCGTGGTCGATCGCTTCCTGGTCGTATCCACCACGGCGCAGGCGGTCACGCACCTCCTTCTCCGACCGCGGACGATAGCCGAGGAACACCAATGCGGCCTCCGTCGCGCGGGACGCCTGCTCCGCCGCGAGCAACTCGCTGACTCTCGCCTCATCGAGGGCGTCCCCAACCTCGATCCGCTCGTCGGCAACGAGTTGTGCCGGCAGCGCAAATGCGAACGATCCGTCGAGGTCGACCGCGATCCGATCCGGATCGCGCTTTGTCGGTCTGAGCGCCGTGACCTGGCCAGAGCGGGGCGTTCGCGGCGATGTTTCATCGGAGGGTCGCATAGTGGCGTCACTTCGATAAGACGGCGAGACGGCAAGTCGCTGCAAGGGTGCGTGGCGGCTGGGTCCGGCAGAGGTCGCTAATACGGGGCCGGTTCGGGAGTTGATCCCGCCCTGCACATCGGACAGGCGCCGTTATGGAAGACCCCATAGTCGCTGTTGAGGAGCCCAAACACGGTATGCCCGGCAATCTCTAGGCTAGCCAGGTTCCACAAGGTGGCGATGCCGATCACCTCACCCTCGAGACGCTCTATCAGCTCATTGAATCGGGTCATCGTCTCACCGGAGCGGATGATGTTGTCGACTAGCAGCACGCGCTTTTCACGAACCAGATCCGCGATTTGCGGCGCCAGTGTCGGGCCATCCTCGCTCGGGGTGGCGTACGCCACCTTGGCTTTGGGATCGAGAAAGCCGCCGACCAGGAGCGCCAGGCCAGCCCCCCAGATTGAGGGCGTGGCCACCGTCTCAATATGGTCGGTGAAAAACTCCTTGGCGATCGCGTAGGCCAGATGGGAGGCGGTGACAGGATCGCTCAGCAGGTGGTCACGGTCGATCAGCCCGCGGCTGTGCCCGCCGTGCGTGAACGCCCAATGGCCCTCTTTGAGCAGGTTTTCCCGCTTCAGATCGGCGACGATCCAGGGATCAATCCTGGGCACCAGGGTCTCCGGTGATGGCTGTCGCGAGAAGTGACGAGACGGGAGCAGGATAGCACGCACAAACTCGAAGTCCGACTCTGACGGGCGCCTAGCCCGACCGCGAGGAGAGCCGCTCGACAAGCGCCTGTAACCGATCCCGTGCGGGATTGGCCCCTGGTCGAGCGGCCTGGAGCAGCGCCGCTGTTGCCCGGTGATGATATTTGGTGATCTCGGCTTCGACATCCTGGTACACCGCCTCGCGTTCCAGAAGCGCGAGCACGTGCGCAACTCCAGAATGATTGACACTCGGCGCGCTGTACAGGCGACTAAGCTCTGCTCGCTCCGCGGCATCCAACCGCTCGCGGAGCAGCAGGATGGGAAGGGTCTGCTTGCGGCGGCGCACATCATCGGCGCGGGCCTTGCCAGTTGCAGCCGGTGCTCCCCAGATGCCGAGCAGGTCGTCGCGTACCTGGAAGCCAAGCCCAAGCGCGAGACCAAACTCTGCCCAACGGGACGCCGTGGACTCGTCAGCCCCGCCCAGCAGCGCGCCGGCCCAAGCGGCGAAGCGGACGATGGCGGCGGTCTTGCCCGCGATCATCTCCAGATATTCGTCCGGAGTCACATCTGGCCGAGCCTCGAAACTCAGATCGAGCGTTTGCCCCTCGACAATGGTGATAGCCATGCGGTCGAACGCCTCGAGCAGACGCAGAACTAGTGCGGCGGAAACCCCGGACGAGGCAAGGTCATAGAGTGGTAGATGGGCCGCGGCGAACAGGGCATCCCCGGCATTGATGGCCTGGCCGATACCCCACAGGCTCCAGACTGTCGGCCGGTGACGACGAGTGGGGCTCTCGTCCTGAACGTCGTCGTGGATCAGCGTGAAGTTATGCAGAAGCTCCAGTGCCGCGCCGACAGGGGCGGCAGCGCGGGGATCCCTCCCCGCGGCGGCCGCAGCCAGCAACGCCACGGCCGGCCGAATCCGCTTGCCGCGATCGACGGTACGCGGATCCACGGGCTCCAGGTCGGGTCCGGCATACCCGAGGTGGTACCGAACCATGCCGGCGAGCAGCGGAGCGCGTCCATCCAATGCGGCGATAGCGGCGAGGAGCGCGGGCTCGATGAGAGCGTCGAGATCACCGTCGGCCACGTCCAGCGAAATCGCTTCCGGCGAACTGACCTGAGCGTCATTCACTCGTGGCACTCCTGCTTGCTCACGCGAATGTCCTCATCCGCGGATCGTCGCGGACCGGATCAATTATCGCCACACCGGTCCGGAATACCCGGGCCGGCGTCACACTCGGGTTCGGACCTGGGTGACAGGAACGACGCCACCACATAGACTCGGGTCCACGTTCCTGGTTGGCCAGCGCCGCTGGGTTGCCCGTGGAAGCCGTGAGGAGTCCGTCATGCCAATAACGCGATCCCTGTTCGCCCTGGTTGCCGCGCTGTTGCTCCTCACGGCGGCGGTGCCGCGCATCTTCGCCCAAATCGAAGGTGACACCTGGACGTCGCCGACCTATGGGTTCAGCATCTCCTGGGCCGGGACAAACTGGCAGCCCGACCCTGCCGGAACGCTGACCGCGGTCGGTCCCGAGCGCCTCGATCGGATTCACCTGCTCAACGGTGTCAGCTCTCTCTATTTCGAGGGAGCGACCCGCTACCAAGGCGACCTCTCCGCGTGTGTGGCGGAGGAAGCCAATCTCCTCGCTCAGGAGACCGGTGTCTCGGAAATCCGCCCCTACCGCGATGAGGAGGGTGTTCAGCTCATTGCGGATGGACCAAACTCCTCGGCAGCGGCCTTCACGTTGACGCTGTCGATTGGCGACCAGGAGGTCGAGCTGGTCGACTACGTCGAGTGCCGGACGCTGATCCCCGGTCAGGCTGTGCTCATCATCACGCTGGTCACGGAGCCGGATGGTTTCGATGAGCAGCTCGCGGCGGCGCAGGCGGTCATTGACACGATCGAGCAATCCGAGGAGCCGCCGCTCGACCCGCTGGCGGCGTATGGCGGCTGGCTAGCCGCTGCCCAACAGCGACCCAGCATCGCCGGTCCGCTCTCCGGCGAAATCGCGTTTGGCCCCGGCTCTCTTGGCGTCGAGCGAGCCGGGGTCGACGCGGCCGATTTCTATGCCCGAGTGGAGTTCGCAAACCCGGAGCCGCCACGGGATATGTGGGACTTCGGACTTGGGTTCCGCGACAGCGGCGGCGAAGAGCAACTCCGTCTAGTCGTCGATGCCGCGGGAGCCTGGTTCCTGAAAGATGGGCTGGGTGAGGTCATCAGCTCAGGAACTGTCGTCGATCTCGATGCGAGTCCAACCGGATCGAACATCATCGAGATCGTCGCGGTTGGCGATACCGGGTACTTCGCGTTCAATGAGCGGCTCGTCTCCGAGCTCGATCTCTCCGCCCGCTCGGAAGGCGGCGATGTCTTTGTTGGCGCCGGCTTCTTTACCGAGGATGCCACGGAAGAGGGCTCGATCTCGTACGGCGAATTCGAGATCTGGTCGCTGGTCGGCGTCGATGCCCAGGAAGTGATTGCGCTCAGCATCGCGCTCGACGCGGCCCTGTTTCCCCAGTTCTTTGCGGCAGCCACCGCCGAAACTCCGCTGGCCGGTCCCGCGGCGGGGGATCTCGCGCAGACTATCGGTGCGGCCGCGGTCACGCCAATCGGCGTCGAGGTGGAAGATTTCGTCGCGCGAGCGGTGTTCGTCAACCCAGGTGACGCAGCCAACGAGCCCTGGGACTTCGGCGTCGCCTTCCGGGAACAAGAGAACGGCGATCACTATAGACTGACCGTGGCATCGGATGGTACGTGGGAATTCCAGATCGGCTTGCAAGCCGGTCTTGCCGGTGGGACCGTGCCCTCCCTGGTCTTCGAGGAGGGTGGGCGCAATGTGCTCGAGATTGTCGTCGCTGGTGATACGGCCGGGTTCTCCGTAAACGGGGTGTTCGTTTCCGAGCTCAATACGTCAGAGCTCGACGGTGCGTCGGACGTCTGGGTCGGGGCCGGATTCCACCAGGCGAACGCCTCTGAGGGCGAGATCACCCGGTTTGAAGATTTCACGGTCTGGCCCCTCGTGGTCGATGAAATCCCGGGCACGCCCGCCGCGCCAGCCACCCCCGTGGCGACCGGCATGGCGACGCCAGTCGCGGGCGCTGGAGAGAGCGACCAGGAGATCGCGCTGCGGTTGGACGAACGAGATGGCTCCGGCATCGACGCGCTGGCCGTCCTGAGCAGCGACGACGGCCGGACGACAGTCACCGTTGCCGCGCGCGGCGCCTCTGGGAGCGAAGTCGTCGTCGTTCATGAGGGAACGTGCGAAGACGCCTCGACGCTGCCCACCTTTCTTCTGGAAGATCTCGACGCCTCCGGCCGGAGTGAGACGACGATCGAGGCGCCGCTGGCCGACTTGACGAACAGCGCCCACGCGATTGCGATCCATCGCAGCGCCGACGATTACCTGGATGTAGTGGCCTGCGGCGATGTCTCTGCCGGCGGCTGAGCCGCGGACAGCATTCAGGGTTCGTTTCCTGGATCGCCAGCCATCGCCCGCACGTGCCGCTCTGCCGGGAGCCGCTTGAGGAGGGCGACTGCATGGCTCGGGCCGCAAACGATGCGCGCTCGCTAGCGTCGGTCAGGGGTGATATTCCGACGTTCGAGACGGCTCCTCAGTTGATCCGCTTTTCCTGGCCGGCCCACTCGCGCTCGCGGAGAACGAATTTCTGCACCTTACCGGTTGAGGTCTTGGGTAGCTCCCCGAACTCGATCACCTTCGGGATCTTGAAACCCGCGAGGCGACCACGGCAGAAGTCGCGTAGCTCGGCGTCGGACAGTGCCTGCCCCGGTTTGAGGGCGACGAACGCCTTCGGCACCTCTCCCCAGTAGTCGTCGGGGACACCGACGACCGCCGCTTCCAGCACCGCCGGATGGGCGCAGACGGCCTGCTCGATCTCGATCGTGGAGATGTTCTCCCCGCCGGAGATGATGATGTCCTTCTTGCGGTCGCGCAGCTCGATGTAGCC